>JBFMFJ010000179.1:0-7097 GCA_040752235.1 Candidatus Zixiibacteriota bacterium
CCGATATCGACCGCGCATGCTCCAGCGATTCGACTTCCTGTGCGAAGTTATTGGCGGCGATTAACACCAGAATCGCCAATAATATTATAACCGCGCGTTTCATATATCCTTATACAATTGAGAGGTTATTTGTAATGTTTAAATATAATATAAAGAAGGGGAATTATCAAGAGGGTGATATTCAATACTCCCCCCAATAAGCCCAGCGCGGCCGCCAGGCACGCCAAGTAAGTTTATGGTCTAAATTCGATGACGTATACCAGTATGGGGATTAATGTTATCAAACAAAGCTCCATAATTCGCGTTATAAAGATTAGAAGATTTCCTTGATTTTTTTCTAAAATAGCCGATATTATAGTATCTGCGAAAGTGAGAGGAGTTAGTAAAATGAAATCAGAAAGTCTTCCCGCCGGCAATAAAGCATCTACATTGGATTTTGAGTCTTGTCAAATATTGATTGAGGAAGCGCAAGAAAGATTTTCAGAAAAATACCCGTTTACTAAATTGGTTGACCAAATCGTCAGATACAGGCTTGATTCAGGCAACATTTTTAATTATGAAGTAACCTTTCATTAATTTTCTACTTTAAGCATTTACATCTTTTCTCGTATTACCGATAATTGTACTCCATGTTGTCTATTGGTAATATATTTTGCAAACTTATTATTATGAATATGTACTTCGCATCGCCAGAATAGTTCCCATATTAAATTCCATAACATAGAATATTTATCCAATTTCTCGACCTCAAAACCCCATTCTATTAATTTCTCAATTCGAATTCCTCTACCATGAGTAAATTGTTCACCATGCTCCAGAAATGGCCTAACGGCATTTTCAATAAGTTCCTCATTTTTACCCTTTAGCAAACCCTCTTTAAGAAGCTCTCTGGATACCTTTTCAGCAGTCTCACGAGCCTGAATACTACTTTGGACCAAAATAGGATCAATTTGATTTAATTGATTTATCAAACCTGCTATTTTGGCAGAGTTTGGGCTGGTCAGGTTTAAATCATCCAGAAGTCTATGATATGCATTCACGACTTGGTGAGCAGGTATCATTTGCTGTCCATTGTTGACAATCATTTGTGGATCTATCGGGCCTAATTCAGCGGTTTCTCCCATGGCCAATGAGTCAGCCCCCATTGTTAATATCGTCGCCGCACTCATAGCGAATTTCGGTACGATTACCCGCAGATTTGATGCATACGCTTTTAATGTCTTGCATATTTTCTCAGCAGCTTCTCCCGTTCCGCCCGGACTGCTTAACATAAAATCAATCTTATTATCGTATTTACTCAGATCAGATGATCGTAAGACAATTTCAATATAATTATCATCTTGGGGATGCATTGAAGAAGCAGGGTGCTGTAGATTAGCAATGTAACATATGAGATTCCTGTGTGTAATATTTTCAATTTGCTCAATTATATAAGTATGCGCCGGTGCTTCATTTTTGATCATGGCCATTAAAGGCCGATCAGAGATTTGCTCTTCATTAGTTTCTATAGACATAACCCACCATTTCTTTAAAGGTCGTTTACATAATAGACTATATCGTATCATTGTTTAAAAGTCAAGTCAATCATTTAGTCAAAATGGGCAAGTCCTTGTAGGTCAAGCCCATCTCAGGCTTGGCGTCAAATCGCAGGGAGATTTGACCTATTATCAAAACTGGCATATTTCAATTCCGCAATTACAAAAAACCCACCACTTTGATGGTAATTTTATCCGGATAGTATTATAGAGATGCTGGATTATAATTATGTCTATAAATGCATCAAAATTGTGGATTGATAATGTTATGTTGACCGGGCACCCGCGCCAAACTTGTTTGGGGCGGATGAATCCCTGCACTCGTGGCAGGCCATGCCCCGAATCGCCATTGCGAGGAGCGAAATCGAGCCGTCAGGCGAGGATGAGAGACGCGGTAATCACACTACTATTTTCTCGTAGTAACCTTTGTGCGATAAGTGACAAGATTGCCGCGCTTCGATCTGCGCTATCCGGCGCATCTCTTCGCTCGCAAAGACGGCAGCAAACTGATTTTTCATCGGGGAATAAGCAAAGCATTTTTTAAAACCGCAAAAACAAAGCCAATTTCTCATAACCAAAAGAGTGGATATAAAATACAAAGAAATTTCGGATCCTGAAAACCAGAATGATTCAACATTTTGATGGTATTTTTGTCAATACATCACGCCTTCTTCGGCGTCAGCAATGACACCAGCGGCGCGACGATAATTGACACTATCATCCCGATCGTGCCCGACTGCGGCGACGGCATACCGTCGAAATACAGGTACAGGCATATCGCCAGCCCGGCAAACGCCGAGACAAACGCGCCGGTCTTTGTCGCCCACTTGGTGAACAGTCCCCAGATAAACGGGCCGAGAAAAACCGCCCCGATTGCGCCCCATGAAATACCCAGGATACCGACAATAGTGGCCGGCTGATAGTACGCCATAACCACCGAGAGGACGACAAATACGGCCGAGACAATACGCATCAGCAGGGTCAGCTTATTATCCGAAGCATCTTTATTGATGAAACCATGATAGAAATCCTTGACAATCGACGACGATGATATCAGCACCAGCGCCGCCAGCGTGGACATTGAGGCGGACAATATCAAAAGCAGAATAATTACTAAAAGCGAATCAGGCATAATATTCGTCAACAGTTCGGGCATGAGAGCATCGAAAATCGGCTGGCCGGAGTTGAAAGCACCGGGAGCATTCTCCGGTGTCAGGAAAAACCTCGTCGTGGAACCGACAAAATAGCCGATGCCCGAAACAAAAATGGCAAAGCAGGTCGAGGCCACCATGCCGATTCGTATGGAGCGCCGGTCTTTGATGGCATAAAACTTCTGTATCAACTGCGGCATGGCGAACGGGGCCACACTGGTGAGAAAGACAAGTGCGAACAGCGGCCACCATCCGGGAGGCCCGACCACCGAGGTCAATTTGCTATTGATGGTTGACAGGCCGGCGGTGATATTGGCCAGCCCGTCGGCCCGGTCAAGAGTGATTATCAGTAGCAGGGTCACGCCGACAATCATGATGATGCCGAAAGCGACATCAATCATGGTCATAGATTTATAGCCGCCCATCACCAGATAGAGGGCGGTGAAACCGCCCATAAAAATTAGTGCCAGAGTGTAGTCGATGCCGAAAGTGGAACGGAACAGGTATGAAAGCCCCATGAAAACGGCGGCACAGTAGGGAATCAGGAAAACAAAAATGGCCAGCGCCGCAAATAATTTCAGGAATGGGCTGTCATACCTCTTTTCGAGATATTCGGACATGGTGTGGACATTGTATTCAACCGACATTTGCTTAATCCGATACCCCATCAGCCACCAGACACCCAGCACTCCTACCAGAGCGTTTCCAACAGCGATCCAGAGCCCCGAATAGCCAAATCCCCAGCCGACTTTTCCGGCAAAGCCGATAAAGAGGACGGCCGAGAAATAAGCGGCTCCATATGTGAAAGCGGTCATCCAGGGCCCGATATTACCGCCGCCGAGGAAAAAATCCGAGAACGACTTGGTTTTGCGCATGGCCAGAATGCCAATGACAATAATCATCAGCGCATAAGCGATTAATATTCCTGCTTTTAGATACATAGTCACCCTTCGCCAAAATTTTTATTCCAAAAAATCTTGAATTATGAAAATAAGCTATTTATAATGAGTTATCAACGGGAACTCACTCGCCAGTTAAAAATAATTCTCCTTAAACACAACCGTTGCAGTTATCAGGAGGATTTACGAAAAATGAAAAATCTCGGAAAAAAAGAATATCTTGAGCGGGAGCCTTATTCGTATCGGGTAATCACGGATGACAAGATTTTCATTTACGCCGAGTCCAAACTACTAATGGTACTTCGTCATGAGGATGCTGCGAAATTTCTCAGGAAAATCCGCAAACTGGAAGGTATCAAAGCTCAGAAATTTATCGACAAGCTTGTGGAAGAACTGGTTCCCAGCCTGTAAATCCGGGGCGATGCCTTTTCTCAGATAATATTTCCATAAACCTGCATGGAACACCTCCCACCATTTAAAATACCCTATCTGACAATCTTACAATAAGTTATGACATCCAGGTTTTTTCTCGGGCTGTTTATACATCGCGGCGCCGGAATACGAGCTCTTGCAGAAAATGCTATCGGAAATTTCCATGATTGAAAAGCAGAAATCCATGAATATCGGGAGGAGCATAATTTGCGGCCGGAATGACCGCAAGGGGCACCTGATGAGGCCGTTCGGGACACATAAACGACTGCACAATTTGGGGCTAATACGCGACTATTCTATAATTCGAAATAAAAGTGAAGGAATCATTTGCCCAATATGGCGAACTTTCTTATATTTGGGGCTATATTTTTTAGTCATGTGAAGGCGCATTGACTTACTGAATGAAGCATATAATAAACTTTACAAAACCAAGGAGTCTTGAGATGAGTTTTTACAAATCGCTAATAGGATTAGTGATAATGGGGCTAATCCTGGCATTTGTCGTCGGTTGTGATGATGATGATAATGGCGTTGCGCCGGTTCTGGATAAAGCCGGACTGCGTGTCATCCATGCCAGCTATGACGCGCCGCCTGTGGAAGTAAATGTCGACGGTGCGACGGCGTTCACGAATCTCGAATATGGGGCCACCGGCGGATATGCCAGAATCAACTCCGGAACCAGGAATATTACCGTTACCCCGGCCGGAGAAAGCTCCCCGGTTGTTATAGATGTTGATGTAACACTTCAAACCGACCGTGACTACACGGTTTTTGCCATTGGGAATCTGGATAATATCGAACCGATTTACACCCTTGACGTCAGAACCGCGATTACCGACAAGGCTAAGGTCCGTATTATTCATGCATCTCCGGATGCTCCGAATATCGATTTGAAGTTTGACTCCGGCTCCGGGACTCCCCTTTTCTCGAATGTCCCCTATAAACAAATTTCGGATTACACCGAGATCGATCCCGGCACCTATACTTTTGCCGTCACGGCCACCGGGTCGACGGATGAAGTGCTGGTGTTCGATCCTATCACATTCGGCCAGGGGCAGGTATTCACGATTATCGTTCTCGGGACATTTGACAATGCCGACGGCTATCCATTGGGCATAAAGGTCTTTTTCGACAACAATGACGGCGATGCGGCGGTCAGTCTCAGTCCGAAGGAAACCAGTCTCCGCCTTGTTCATACGACATACGATGCGGGCGCCGTGGATTTGCTTGTTGACGGCGGTGTCACCATATCAAACCTCAGCTACGGTTATTCTTCCAGTTACAAGACTCTGACTTCCGGAATGCGCAATATTACGGTGACTGCAACCGGAACCAGTTCACCGGCTCTGCTTGACATGGATATGGACGTTATTCCCAACGCGGATTACACGATTGTCGCAGTAGACGTATTGAATCAGATAGAAGCCGTTTATACTTCCGATGATCTTACGCCCAGCGTGTCAGGCGCCAAAATCCGTTTGATACATGCCTCTCCGGACGCTCCGGCACTGGATATTAAGGTTGGCACCGGGACCGGAACGACTGTTTTCAGCAATAGCAGTTTTAAGGATATATCGGATTATGTCGAAATCGCGGCCGGATCATATATTTTCGCAGTGACTCCCAACGGTTCCAGTGATGAAATCCGCATTTATGCTTCGGTAACGCTGGAAGCCGGCAAAATTTACACTATGCTCGTTACCGGGACATATGATTATACCGACGCGTATCCGCTGGACGTGAAAATCCTTTATGACAATTTCGGAATATACTTCGATAACGGTTATGGCAACGAATATGTCCAGTTGACAGCCTCACAATCCAAATTGAGAATAATCCACAACAGCTATGATGCTCCCGGAATGGACATTCAGATCGACAATATCGGGACTTTCAGTAATCTTCTTTACGGTATTTCATCGGGATATACCAATATTAAAGCCGGCACCAGAAACATTGTTATGACTCAGACTGGAACGACCTCACCATCTCTAATCGATATCAGTCCGACCTTTACAACCGGTATTGATTATACGGTTTTCGCAGTCGATCAGCTTTCTTCGATTACAACCATGTATGCTTCCGATAATCGGACGGCGCCTTCCTCCGGATTCACGAAATTCCGCTTCGTTAATGCCGTACCTGATGCTCCCGGGCTCGATCTTAAGAAAAACACTACCGCAATGAGCGACACCCTCTTCCCGAATGTTGCCTTCAAGGGAGTTACCGCCTATAAGCAGTATGGTTACGGCAATTTCAGCTTTGTTCTGACCGAGGCTTCATCCACCACGGATCTCTTCCTCTTCGAACCGATCGCCATGGAGCGTAATACGATATACACTATAGTCGCCCAGGGAACGCTCGATACAACCGATGCATATCCTTTCCGGCTGAGAATTTACGCTGATAACAATGAAGGTATTACTTATCGCGATGCTGTCATTATTCCGCCGAAATCAAAGATCCGGGTTATTCACACCAGTTATGATGTTTCGGCAATCGATGTCCGCCTCGATGATGCCGTTACGATGGCGGCGCTCAACTACGGACTGGCGACAGCTTATACTACGGTTAATTCCGGATTGAGGAATTTCGTCCTGACACCCGCCGGATCCGCGACACCCGAGATACTCAGTGTCGATCTGATGTTCCAAAAGAACTTTGAATATACGATATTTGCCTTTGATCAATATGCGCTTATCGATGCCGTTTCGGTGGTTGACCTGCGCACCGCCGATGCCACGCAGGCCAAGGTCCGCTTTGTGCACGCTCTGCCGGACGGAGCCCCGATCGATGTCAAAATAGGAAGCGGCACATCGACAGCTGTTTTCAGCAATGTCGCATTCAAGGATGCTACTTCCTATACGCTTCTCCCTGCAGGAAACACCTCGTTTGTTATTACCCCTGCCGGTTCGACCGACGAACTGGTCGTGTATAATAACTACAATTTGACCGCGACCGGCGTTTATACCGTGGTCATTTACGGCACCATCGACAATAACGATGCGATACCGATGGTGGCACGAGTCTTTAGTGACAAGCTGAATGGTAACACATATACCGATCTGGTCATGGCTCAG
>JBFMFJ010000180.1:0-7091 GCA_040752235.1 Candidatus Zixiibacteriota bacterium
CCAAACGCATTATTAAGGTCGAATTGGATAACGGCCAAAGCATCTATGAAGTGCCGGCGTCCACCGTCAATATTCTGGGTCATAATTTCCCGGTCGGCGGCGGGGGATACCTTCGACATTCACCCTTCTGGTTCACCAAAAAGATGATAAAAAAATTGAATCGGGAAAATCATCCCGCCGTGATCTACATTCACCCCTGGGAAATCGACAGCCATCAACCACGGCTGGCGGGCCTGACCGCTTTCCAGAGATACCGGCAATATGGTTCTATTCCGACCATTGAAAGGAAGATGGAACTGCTGCTTCAGTCGTTTGATTTTTGTACGATTAAGGATTATATTAAACAAATGGTAAGAAAACCGATAGGATTTGGCCGATAAATGTCACAAAGCAAGGTTGCCGTATTAAGAACCGATTCGCAGAATATTTTGCAGGATTATCGGAAGCTCCTGGAGCTTGTCGATTACCGATCCATTCTGGATTTCAATAAAGAAACTCTTATTAAACTGAATCTGTCCTGGACCAAGTATTTCCCGGCCTGTTCATCCCAGCCCTGGCAATTGGAGGGAGTGGTCAAGACTCTCATCGAAGATGGTTTCCCCGGGGAGAAACTGATTCCGATCGAGAACAAGACCGTGGTAACGAATCCTCATAAGGGGGCGCGAAATAATCTCTGGATGCCGGTTTTGAAGAAGTACGGGCTTGGTTTTACCGCCCTGCCTGAGGTTGAATGGGAGGTTTACAAATTCAAAGAGCCGTTGCTGAGGCTGCCCCAAATATTTCCCGAGGGGATTGAAATTCCCAGTATGTTCAAGGGACGGCAGATTATTCATCTCCCGACGGTAAAAACGCACGGTCATTCCACCACAACCGGTGCCATAAAAAACGCGTTCGGGGGGCTCCTGAAAGAAGTCCGGCATTACGCCCATAAATATATTCATGAAGTTCTGGTCGACCTGGTGATAATGCAAAAGGAGCTGCACCCGGCGCTCTTTGCGGTAATGGACGGGACCGTCGCCGGTGACGGGGCCGGCCCGCGGACAATGACTCCTCACGGGAAAAATATTATTCTGGCTTCATCCGATTCGGTGGCAATTGATGCGGTTGCGGCCAGGCTGATGGGATTTGATCCCATGAGCATTCCGTATTTAAGAATGTGCCACGAGCGGGGTCTGGGGACAGCCGACCTGAATGAAATCGAGATTCTTGGCATCGATATATCGGGCATAAACTTCGGTTTCAAGACCAAAAAATCGTTCGTGATTTGGGGAGACCAGTTGCTTCGCAAAGGAGCCCTAAGGTTTCTGGAAAAAATAGCCCTTCATTCTCCGCTGGTTGTCTGGGCTCCGGCGGCCAGCAATATATATCACGACTGGATCTGGTATCCTACTATCGGCAAGTCGATTATAAGAAAGTTCTCGCGGACTGAGTGGGGACAATTATTCCAGCAATATAAGAAAAGCCAATAGAATATCGATGTCTGCAGGTTTTAATGGCCTGCCGGCAGAAAAAATCAGGCCCTAAGGTTTTTTTGAATATTTTGTTGACTACGAAGTGTATAATATATAAATAGTTAGTGATAATATTCAATCAAAACGGCAGGAGGAACGATGAAAAGATTTGTTATTGCATTATTGATAGTGGGCCTGGTTTTTAACATTAGTCTGGCCAAGAAAAAGGATAAGGTGGCGGGTACCTGCGAAAACGGCGTTTATACTGATGAAAACTACCACTTTTCACTGCCCATTTCTGAAGATGTCTGGAATATTTCTATCAAGAAGGATAAAGATCCCATCCGGCTGATTTTGACGAAAAAGGTTTTTAATATACCAATCGCCTATACCCAGGATCCGGGTTATACTAAAACCCCGAAAGTTACCGTATTCGTGGACACTACGAGCTGGTCGACCCAGATGTTCGTGGATTCCCTTTTGAACGACCAGTATAAGTCAAAGCAGAAGAAAGAAATTCTGCAGAATTGCGAGATACTTTTCGGCGATTTCCAGATCAAGCGGAAGTCGAATTTCCAGTTCGGGGATGCCGCCGGGACATTGATATCCGGGGAAATGAAATATACCAAACAGATTCCTGATATTATTACCGATTTTTACGGCGGGGCGGTCTTTTTTGCCAAGCAGGACAAGACATTGTATGTCTTTCATATGATCTGCGAGAATAAGTATTTCAGCACCGAGTTTGAAGATTTTTCCAAGCTGATGAACGGCCTGAAATTAAGCGGTGAGAAGTCAGAAGAAAATTAGGCAAATATGGCCGATTATTTAATCGGCCATATTTTGTTGACTCAAAGAACAGTCTTTATTATTATCCACAGATAAATCACTTTTTTATCTTCCAAGGAGGAAGTATGTGGGTACTCAGGTCAATCCTAGTACTGATTATAATTGCCGTAATTGTCGGATTTGCTCTTTATAACAGCGGGCCGGATCAGGCTGTTGATATCGATTTGATCTGGACCCAGCGTTATGACGTGCCGGTAATCACCATAGTCTTCTGGGCTTTTGTAATCGGCGCTCTGGTCTCATGGCTGCTTTTTATTTCCGTATATTTAAAGCAGTCGAATCAAATCCGGGAAGTCAACCGGCAGGTCAAGGGATTGCAGACGGAAGTTACGGCGTTGCGCAACAGACCGATAGAGGAGTCCAAGGATTTGCTGAAAAATAAGGGCGATCTTCGGGAGTAAAGTATGGATACTATTATTGTAATATTTTTGCTGGCGATAATTGCTTTAATTCTGATTTACATCTATTACGATAGATATAAACGTGAGAAGAAAGGGAAGGATCCCACCACCTATATCGAAGGTCTTCAGGCGCTCCTGAACGGCCAGGAAGAAATGGCCTTCAGCCGGTTTCGCGATGTCATTACGCAGGACAGTGAAAATATCGATGCCTATATCAGAATCGGCAATATTCTTCGCAAATACGGCAAGCCCGATAAGGCGCTTCAGGTCCACAAGGATTTGACTCTGAGGCATGGTCTTTCGACCAATGACAAAAAGATGATTCTGCAGGCCATGGCTGAAGATTTTATCGGATTAAAAGATACCGAATCGGCCGCCACGGCGCTTCGGGAACTTTTGGCCGGCGACAATCATAACCGCTGGGCCGCGGAGAAACTCCTTGATGTTTATACCCAGATGGAAGACTGGGAAGGGGCCTATGAGGTCAAGGAAATTTTGCTGAAGCTTGATGGCGGCAAATCCAAAACAGGATTGGCCATTTACAAATTTTTGCAGGGTGTCAGACTGTTCGATGACAGGGAATTTCATAAGTCGCGTCTTCTGTTCAAAGAGGCCATTAACCTGGATACCGCATGCACGCCGGCTTATGTTTATATCGGCGACTCGTATCTTGCCGAAAATCGCCTGGAGGATGCCGCGGCCATATGGCGCCGTATGATCAAGACTATTCCCAATGAGTCACATCATGTCCTTGGAAGACTAAAGAAAGTTCTTTTCGACCTGGGGCATTTTGGTGAGATCGAGACGGTCTGCAATGAAATCCTGATATCTTCTCCCAAAAATATCGATGCCCGTCTGACTCTGGCCGACTATTTCTTCAAGAAGGGCGAATATGGTGAGGCCGCGGAGCACCTCGGGACTACCATAGACGAGCATCCCGATTCATTCCTTCCGGTTCTGGAACTGGCCAAGGTTTATCTGGTGACGGGCGAGAAGAAAAAATTGAGCGAACTGCTCCACAAACTTGAAGGACAGCGCGACGCTCTTGAAAATCAATATCATTGCTCCCGCTGCGGGTATAAGGTAAAAACTAAAAAGTGGCTGTGCCCGCAATGCAAAGCGGTTGATAGTTTCGTGATGTAATATGCGCCGGATAATCCTGATATTGTTTTTATGGCCGGTTTTCTGCATTTCTCCGTCCGCCGATGTCATAGACCTTATAAAGCAGGGCAAACTTGATGAAGCCCGCCGGGAAGTCGCGGCGGCTTCTACGGCCACAAGGCGGGACGGTACCATCTTGTATTATCAGGCTCTTCTGGAACAGGATGGCGCCAAGTCTTTTCAATTTCTTGAAGCCGCCTTTAAGGCCGAAATCGATCCCCGTTTCATGGAAGATGATCTTTACCTGATGGCGTTGTACTATATGGCCGATGGAAATATGTCAAGGGTCGCTTCCACAGCCGAAGCCTATTTACAGAGCTGGGAATCGGGCCGGTTTCGTTCGGAGATGCAGCGTTTGGCGGCGGCGGCCTATGCCCGGCTGGACAGGGAAGAGTCGGCAAAAACGATGCTTAATCGCCTGATTAAAGAAAATGACGGAAAACAGCAGGGTTATGCCGGTAAGCTGGACCAGGCCTATATGGCCTACCGTAAAAAAAATTATGTCGAGGCCCAGAATATCTGCCGCAAACTCCGGCAGACGGAATTCGATGACATTGCCGCCCCGTCGCTCTATATGCTTTCCTTTTATGCTATCGAGCAGAAAAGAATCGATGATGCCATATTGTACTATAATATTTTGCGTGAGGGTTTTCCTCATGCGGTGGGCCGCGATGATCTGATCGACAGGTTCGGCAACTTCGAGAATGTCGGGAATGACCGGCGGGCCGAGGAAATGACCGGAACTGTTTATTCGGTACAGGTCGGAGTCTTTTCACAAAGGGAAAACGCCAAAAATCTCGCGGAACGCATGAAACAATACGGCGAGAAGGTTGAAATCAGCGACAAGATTATCTCCGAGAAGAAATACTATGTAGTCTATGTCGGGCGTTTCGGGTCTTCGCAGGAGGCCCTGTCCTTCAAGTCCCGCCTTGAACTGTCCGAAAACGAAGCCTTTCAAGTTGTAGCGCGATGAAATCATCATCTTCATCCGGCGGCTCCATGACGCCGCTAATGAATCAGTACAATAAGATCAAAGCCCAGTATCCGGATAAGATACTTTTTTTCCGGATGGGAGATTTTTACGAAATGTTCGGCGATGATGCCATCAAGGCGGCGCCGATCCTTAATATTGCGCTAACATCGCGCGGGCATATGAACGGTGAAAAAATCCCGCTGGCCGGCGTCCCGCATCACAGCGCCGACAAATATCTGGCGCGGCTTCTTGAAGCCGGAGAGAAGGTCGTTATTGTCGAGCAGACTGAAGATCCCCGGCAGGCCAAAGGTGTCGTCAAACGGGAAGTCGTGGAAATCCTGACGCCGGGGACCGCCACTATTGAAGGCGTTGTCAATGAAACCGATCATCTTTATCTGCTGTCACTTTATCCTGACGGCGTCAATGCCGGACTGGCCTACGTCGACCTGTTGAGCGGCAGATTCCTTCTTGAGGAAAGCCGGTATGAGAGTGCCTATGAGAAAATAAGAGTCCTTTCGCCGCAGGAAGTGATTTATCCGCAAACCTGCGAAGAAGATGGTCTTGTGGCGATGCTTAAGAAAGCAAGCACCATCAGGCTGACGGAATACGAAGAGTGGAATTTCGAATACAAGGCGGCGGTTCGCGAATTGTGCGATTTCTTCGGAGTCAGTACGCTCGATGGGTTCGGCATCGCGGATAAAAAATATGGTCTAATTGCGGCCGGCGCCATATATAGATATCTCAGGGAAAATAATCGAACCAGGCTGGATCATATTACGCGGCTGACCGAGGCGCAGTCCGATGATTATATGACTCTTGATTATAATACCATTCGCAATCTGGAACTGGTCAGGAACCTTTCGGAAAACAGCGAAAAGGATTCGCTGTTTCACGCGGCGAATCGCACTTCGACTGCGGGCGGGGCAAGGCGGCTCAAGGAAAATATTCTTCATCCGTACAAAAAGTCGGAGCCGATTTTGTACCGCCAAAAAGGGGTTAATGAATTATATCATGAGCGGGATCTGGCCTATAAAATATCACAGCTATTGAAAAAACTCCCCGATCTGGAACGTCTGGCCGGGCGTCTGGGAATGCGGAAAATCAATCCCAGGCAACTGGCATCAATAAGTGATGGATTGATGATCGGATCGGAAATTATGGCCGCGATCAGGGATCTGCGAGCGGAAGTCTTCCGGAATATTATCGAGACCTACCCGGCATTAGATCATTTGATTAAATTGATACGCGATGCATTGGTGGAAGAACCGCCGTTGACCGCTAATAAGGGGAGCATTTTCCAAAGGGGATACTCAGGTGAACTGGATACGCTGAAAGATTCCATACGTGATGCCCGTGATTATATCGCCTCGCTTCAAAAAACGGAGCGCCAGAAGACCGGAATAACATCGCTGAAAGTCGGATTCAATAAGGTCTTCGGGTATTATATCGAGGTGACCCGGACGCATCTGGATAAAGTGCCGTCTGATTATATCCGCAAGCAGACATTGGTCAATGCCGAGCGGTTTATTACCCAGGAACTGAAGGAAAAAGAGGAACTGATTTTTGCGGCGGAAGAGAAGATATTCAGTCTTGAGGAGAGGTTATTTAATGAATTGACGGATCAGGTGGCCGGCGCCATGCCGGATCTTCTTCGGGCCGCCGACTACCTTTCGGAAATCGATTTGATAACATCGCTGGGCAATCTGGCCGCGGAGAAGATGTACTGCTGCCCGGAGTTGAATGACGGCGACAAACTGGAGATTGTTGAAGGGCGGCATCCGGTCATCGAAAATCTTCTTCCGCCCGGAAGTTTTATCGCCAATGACGTGAATCTGGCCGTTGGTCTCGACCGCATCATGGTCCTGACCGGACCGAATATGTCGGGTAAATCAACCTATCTTCGTCAGAACGGCCTGATAGTCATTCTGGCGCAAATCGGTTCCTTCGTGCCGGCTGAAAAGGCACTGATCGGTCTGGTGGATCGCGTTTTCACCAGGGTCGGTGCCATTGACAATCTTGCCCGCGGGCAGTCGACCTTTCTGGTGGAAATGATCGAGTCCTCGAATATCCTTCACAATGCCACCGAAAAATCGCTGATTCTTCTCGATGAAGTCGGCCGGGGGACTTCGACGTTTGACGGCCTGTCGATAGCCTGGTCGGTGGTGGAATATATCAATGAAAATATCAAAGCCAGGACGATCTTTGCGACGCATTATCATGAACTGACCGGTATGGCCGACATTTACGAGAGGGTAT
>JBFMFJ010000181.1:0-7059 GCA_040752235.1 Candidatus Zixiibacteriota bacterium
TCCGAAAATGTCAGATTATGCTCTGTTGTCAGACTATTCCAATTATTGGAAATAATATCCTTCATGGCAAGCAATTTATGAATTTCGACACCCCGGTAATGAATCGCCAGCGAAACCGGTTTGACCTCCACGTGTTCGGCGAAGCCGTTATCACGTATAAAGTTCTCGGCCTTTACCAAACCCCGGCGGGCGTTCTCATCTGCAGGCAGAAGGTGGTAATCCCCCTCGGCAGTCAAAACCTCCCAGCCATGACTGCCCCACATTTCCGGATATTTCCTGAGATTCAAAAGCGGTTTCAGGTCGGCGATGGCACGGCCGGATATTATGACAATGCCGGTTTTCCCGCGCTCAATAATTCTGTCCAGGCGAGATTCTACTCCGGGATATGGAAAAGCCTGATCGCGCTCAACCCTGAACGGGGCCAGAGTTCCGTCATAATCGAGCATCAGCAGGCCGGATTCGGCCTGTGACAGTCTTATGAAAAAATTGTTCGGGATAACCTTCAAAACATTCCAGTTATACTTACTAATTTATGTTGCTGCAATCAGCCTGCTCGAGAATCCTCGACGCAGTCCCACCATCAGTGTAAGATATTCTCTCAAATGTCGCGTTAATAGGAAATTCTCGCGGACAAACTCGCGCCCTTTGTTTCCCATAGTCTTCATTACCTCGCGGTGATTCATCAGATATCGCACCCGCTGGGCCATGCCTTCCGGAGAATTGACCAGGAAACCGGTATGATGATTGATCACCTGAAGAGCAATGCCCCCGACCTGCCCGCCGATAACCGGCTTTCCCTTCCACAGTCCTTCGGTGACAGTCAGGCCGAATCCCTCCCTGGTTGATTTTTGGATGATGACATCGGAGCATCGCTGAAGGGCATTGATTGTCCTATGAGCATCAGGCGGAAGCATCAGAACATGAATATCCGGATCATCCTGCGCCGCCTCGCGCACTTCCCTGAGAACCTCGGCTCCTTCGGGATCATCATCGGCGCTTCCACCGGCCAGAACCAATTGAATGGGGCAGCATTTTCGTGCCAGCTTGTAGCCATAAATTACGCCCAGTGGATCCTTGAAACGGTCGAATCGCGATACCTGAGTCAAAATCGGTTTGTCGGGCGAAAGGCCGAAACGGTTATATACATCATCGATTTCACTCTGAGGGAGGTCAATATTCTTTTCACTTAATGGATCGATACTCGGGGCTACCAGAAACTGCGGATGTGGTAAAGCGCGCGTAAATTCCGCCATTGAAAAAATACTGGCATCATATCCTTCGAGAAGCGGTCTTAAATACTTCCAGACCGGGCGATACGGTTGACTGGCATCGATATGGCAGCGCCATATCCATTTCCCGCGACGACCGGAGCAGAGGCTCAACAGCATGGCCGGTTGCGGATCATGAATGAATACAATATCCGCATCCTCAAGTTTATGCCGCAGAGTCTCCGCATTATTACGATTGGTTTCTTCATACGCTTTTATATGATGCGTCGAAAGACTGACCTGGTTTCCCTGCAGCCCGTTATGGAAAAGCTTGGTTGTATTGAAAAACGGCTCATTGCCCCCGATCACTTCCCATGAGGCATCTATTCCAAGTTCCCTCATGAATGCGATCATCCATGTCAATATTTCCGCCACACCGCCGCCGGTTTTGGTTGAGTTGACATGAACCACCCTCAGACCTTCGAGATTACCGGCCAGCTGCCGGAGTTGATTCAGGACAGCCGGTCCGACGATCGGTTCATATGACCGGATTGATTTTATTTTTTCGCCCATGATTTTCCTGTATCTTTTATAACCTGGCGTAATCGCTGCTGCAATTCCGGCAGACTCATAAAATAGAAATCGATTTGCGAAAAGGCCTTAATCAATGGTTTGCCGCGATCGTTCCAGTCAAGCAGCCAGTGCGAGAAATCATCTATCTTCCCCGGTGTTCGCCGGCGCGCTTCCCAGAAATGATAGTACAACGAGCTGGTTGTCATCTCGTCTATGGCGTTACATAGATCTTCAGGAGATTCGATTATCCGTGTCGTGTCGAAGACCACCGTTGTCGCCGATCGGAAAAAAAAGGCCTGATCATGCAATGCCCACGGAATATAATGAATCTCGCTGAGGCGGTCGGCGATTATATCAATAAGTTCCTTCCGCAAATCTTCCATGTTGTCGAATGAATAGGGATGCAAAATCTCTAGGCGTTCGGCGAGCACATGATCGTGAAGCGCATGCCTGGCCCAGCGTGCAAAGTCGTTATGAAATTCCGGATCATCGAATGACGGTCTGACCACGGTTTCGCAGAAATGATGATAGAGCGAATCCTCCGGACAGTTGCCCACGCGTTCATGCAGCTCGCGCAGATTTATGGCCGGGAGTTGATCGCAAATACGAACGATTAAAGCGCAATCCTTTATCTGAAACGGTGTCACCGCCGCACTTTTTCCCTTAATTTCAATATTTAAAATTTCTTCCTTCATTATTTACATACAAAGAGTATACGGTTTGGTGTCAAAATTCTTAAAAATCGTCCTATTATTTTCTATCGGCGAGGAGCGAAATCATTTAATCATTTTTATTTTTTTGGCGATTTCGAACAAATTAACCGGCTTTGAGCCGGGATATCGGATTAATGATTTTTTATTTTGTAGGTGAGGAGAGCCAGGAGCGAGATGGCTGCCTCGGCGATGGTTATCAAAACGCGGTGAATGAGGGAGATTGAAGCTGCAATCGGCTGACCGAATGATGTCGCCAGAAGGGCCGTTATGACACCCTCTCGGATTCCCAATCCGCCCGGCGAAATTATGGCGATATATCCCAGATTATAGGCGGCGATATAAACGCCGGTGGAGAACCTGATATCGAGAACCGGCTCGGCAATCAGGGCTCGCAGGAAAAAATGAAACGACAATCCGAAAAGTATCCAGGTTATTATATACCAGATAAATATCGAAATTCGATTGCCGAATGACGGCTTATAAACGATTGTTTCCTGTTTGAATATGCGGAGAATTTTATTAAGCGCCCAGTCAAGACCGTTCGGCCAGAAGAAGAGAATCAGAAAAACAAGCAGAACCACAGTCATGAAAGCATAGACAATATCACGATACACTTCCAGTGAGGCCAGAGCATCCGAACGCCAGAGGAGAAGCGGGACCAGAAGGAATGATGCCGGCAGGGCATATGCCTGAATCAGGGCGAATGATGCCAGCGAAACCCTGGCGGGGATATTGACCTCCCTCGCCAGACCGACCATGCCGATCACCTGCCATACCTTCCCCGGGATATATCTGCCGAGATTAGCCAGATAGACCACGCGGAATGATTCATGAAGCCGGACATTATGGCCGAACCCATGCAGCAGCACCCGCCAGGCCTGACTGGCGGTGATATAGGCGACAAAAAGGAATATCATGGCCAGAACGGCATTGATCCAGTTGATCTGCCAGTGCCAGTTAAGGAGCTCATCGCGATTGTTGTAGATGGTCCTGAATAGAATATATATTATGACGGCGGCAAGAATCCAGCCGATGACCTGCTTGATAAGCTTTTTCGTCTCCATATTAATTCCAACTATCGGATAATCGGCGGCAATATGCAAGAAAGAATTTAAGGGCAGTAAATTTATAAAAGGGAGTCGGACCGGGTAAGGTGAGGCATGGTTGCCCGGCCCGACATAAGATTATTCACAGAAGATCTTTACTGTTTCGTCGTCCTCGTCGATGTCGATGCTCATTTCCTTCAGTGACTTGAAGAAATCATTCATCGATTCCTCATCCATATTCTTAATGTCCCAGTCGACATTATTGATCTTCATTTTCGTAGAGAGTTTCTCTCTGACTTCAAATGGCAAAAGCGATTTCATCTTCACCCCGGCACGGATCAACTGCAGCGGAATCCTGATATTGACATTATCACCTTTTCCGTGTTTGCCGGTAACCATGATTCTCAGACACTTGGGCTTTTCTCCGGATTTCGACTGTTCTTTGTTTCCCGTCTTTTCTTCTTTTACCTCCGGCTTTACATCCTGAGACTTTTCGCCGATGGCATCCAGAAGTTTTTCCGCCTGCTCCGCTGTTATTTTGCCTTCCGCCAGCATCTTAAGAATTTGCATTCTTTCCTCAGACATATTGAACTCCTTCCCATAAAGGATTAAAAATATCGAATTTTCTGTCATTGAGTAACAGGTAATCCGGGACGGAATATTCGATCGGCCTTCGTTTCGGCTTTGTCATGCGGGTTATACCGGCCGCCGGAACAAGTTCCTCCAGAATCACCAGGGCCTCATCGACACTTAGTTTCCCCTCTCTCACCAGATTAATTGTCAATGTTGTTGCTTTAGACATAACAACTCCCACCTATAATATTATTCATTGCCGAGAAGTTTAACCGCCTCATCGGGGGTGATTTCTCCCCGATCCAGCCTTCCCAGGATCTCCAGCCGGTCAGGCTGAGGTTCCACCATCTCGACCCTGACGAAATCCAGTTTTTCGGCTATTTTGTTTAGCCTGCTTTTGATGGTCGGATAACTTACTCCGAAAGTCTGCTCCATCTGCTTTATGGAGCCATGATGCCCCAGAAAGGCGGCCGCAAAAATCTGGTCCTCGGCCGTCAGCTGAGCCAGCGGCGGAAGTTCAAAACTTCCTTCGATAACAATATCCTTATTTTTCAGCCGCACTTTTTCAATAATCAGCGGCTCATCGCCGGTCATTTTTGTCAATTCGCGCCATTCTTTGGCCATAAACCCTCCATATTAATTAATCTGATATTTTCTACGCCATAATATTAACATTGTTTCATCTGATATTAAAATAATTAATGTTTTAATGCTGTCAAGTTAATTTTATTGATATTTTGACAATTGATTAATTAATTTTATTTAATAACGGCTTTTTTAATAAGTAACGTATTGTTGGGCAATGAGATGGACAGCGGTGATCGGGTTTTGGGCTTGACGGCGAGGGATTTTTCATTTAATTTATGATTTTCATCATATCCTGCCTTGCGGCTCGTCGCTGAGAGTGAAGAGCGGAGCTTTTGGCACGGTCGAGGCGCGTCTATCTTAGACTTCTTACATGAATGTATTTCTTGTGGTAAAATGAGGCGAATTTGTCACGTCGCTCAACCCGTTCTTTTGACTCAGTTTCGCTCGTCGCAAAAACAAAGTGAGTGTTTTTTGCGGTACGCAGTACTCTTGATTTGATTCAAGGACTTTGACGAAAAGCCGGTGCCACTTTTGGGTGTCTTCGCAATTTTGAATGGCCTGTAACGTACAGAAGTGAATAAGTTGTCTAAATGCAACCAAGTTCTGAATATCATGGCATTCAATAAAGTCTATTCATATCAGCGATTGCCTCATCCAAATCCTCAGGGCCGGTCATTATGGTTCTGAAGAAATCGGTGATCTTTGGAGTGACCTGTAGATTATTAACGTTAAAATAGTCCTCACTGTCGAAGTACAAGGTCCTGATCTCGGTTATACTAACCTCCCTGACGCAGTTGATATTTAATTTATCATAAGCGACGACATCCTTTAAACAAGGAACAACTCCGAATTGACGCTTTAAAAGTAATTCTCCAACCTTTATCCCGAGAACGGTGGCCAATCGATAGTCATATGATGACGGAGCCCCTGAACGGGGAACATAATCCGTTCTGTGCGGTCGTATTTCAAAGAAAAACGGCGGCTTAATTATATTATAGCTTTCCCATTCCTCGGGGTCCGACATTGCAACGTTATTCTGTACACCGTTCTTGTCCGCATCCAATCCCAAATCTCTAATCATCTTTTCACCGATATTCCAATTCTTCAAAGGATGCCAGCTGATATCATCACCAATAACATCCTTTTTATAGTCGCCATTTGCATCCGTTTTAAATCCCTCGTACAAATTATTAACCAAATTCTTAATTTCGATCTTTTTCCGTTTTGGCTGACATAGGCCAGATAGTATTTTGAAGTATGTGACCAGTACCGGGAGCAAAGTCATTGTGACTATCTCCGTTGCGCCGACCTTCTTTCTGGTACCAAAAAGATTTTTTATCTTATCCACATAATCTTTTACACCGGTATATCTTTCCCTGGGTTCGAAACCCTCCCCGACGGAGACAATAACGTTTCTGTTATGTCGATAAAAGGAAATGATTAGGTTGGCAATCCGGCTCCAGACTTCCTCATCCAGCTCCTTATCAGATTTATCAATGTAATTTCTCTTAAGCATTTTATAGATTTCGGGTATAAGAATGATTTCGGCGCCCCCAAAGCTGCCTGCCGCGGCAAGCCATCCGGCATCACGCCCCATGGCCTCCACACAAAATGCTCTTTCGGCCGTTCGAGCCGTCACCCGCAGGCCTTCGATAGTGGATACAATTTTCTGTACGGCAGATGGGAATCCCGGGCACAGCGATACTTCGATTCCTTCGAAATTTGTAAAGGTCCTTATATCGTTGTCAATTGTCTTCAGGAAACCCAAAAGCTGAAACTCACGCAGTTTTCTGATTCGTTTATTTGCCTGGATCCACTCTTGAAAATTCCTTGTTGCCTGAAGAGTTCCATCCCCTCCGATTACCACCAGGACATCAATTTGATACTCGGCGAGCGTTCTTGCCATTTTGATACAAGATTCTTCATCAACCTCATAGCGTATTTCTGTGCTGGAGTCCGTTTTGATTTCGTATTTTTTCATAGGGCTCATACGCATGCTGCCAAGACATGAACCGCCGATTTTAACATCAATTTCACGATTGGTGAGATCAATCATTGATCCGTCAAGCAATCCTTGATAACCCCTTAAAACCCCGTATATTTTCTTATATCCGACCTGATAAGCATTATCACGAATACTTTTAATGGAGGCGTTGAGGGCGCAGGTGTCACCTCCGTTGGTAAGAATTGCGAGAGTCTTCATATATATCTCCAGCTTTTGCCGTTAATTCATACCGGTAAATATAATGCGCAAAGAATAATTTGATTCAGAGTCTGTTAGTAAAGCAACCGGACAACAGACTCATAATGTCAAGTAATAATTCCAAGATGCAGTATCTAATGATCAAATTAAGGATA
>JBFMFJ010000182.1:0-7022 GCA_040752235.1 Candidatus Zixiibacteriota bacterium
GGATGTATATACGAGCGGAACCTATGCTCAAAACGAGGCCTGGTTGCGGCTCAATCTTGCCGGCAAGAGTGATGTTGATCTGACATTCTGGTGGAAAGAGTTCGGCGATGAGGATCATACTCAGGATGGTGTCTTCTTCTCGGATAACGGCGGCTCGACCTTTGTCAAGGTTCGTAACCTGACCGGCGGCACGACCACATATCAGCAAATCCTGCTAAGTGTCGATGGGCTTGCTTCGACTTATGGTCTGAGTCTGACCAGCACCTTTGTGATCAAGTTCCAGCAGTATGACAACTATACCATATCGACCGACGGTATGGCCTTTGATGATATTAATGTCGTCTCCTATGAAGTACCTCCGGTGGCTGATTTCTCGGGTAATCCGACATCCGGAACCGTGCCTCTGACAGTCAACTTCACTGATCTGTCAACCAACAATCCGACCAGTTGGAGCTGGACATTCGGTGATGGCGGCACCTCGACGGCTCAGAATCCATCCCATACTTACAACAGCGAAGGCACATATACCGTCTCGCTGACAGCAACCAATGCCTATGGTTATGACACCGAGACCAAGACCGGTTATATTACCGTCAACGCCCAGGGCGCCTGGACTGTTATTACCTATGACAATTTTGAAAGCGGCATGGGATCATACACCGACGGCGGTGCCGACATGACCCGTTACACCGGCGGCACTTATGCTTATGAAGGTTACGCCGCGGCCGACATCCAGGATAACAGCGGAACGGCCTCGTCATTCTATCATACCGTCGGCTACAATGTCAGCGGCTATACCGAACTGGAGGTCGATTTCTACTTTGTTGCCATCAGTATGGAATATGCCGAGGACTTCTGGGTTCAATATTATAACGGCTCATCGTGGCAGACGGTTGTTGCGCTGGCACAGGGTATTGACTTCGTAAACAATACCTTCTACCATGCGGTGGTAACGATCTCGAGCAGCCAGTACAATTTCCCGACCAACGCCAGACTGCGCTTCATGTGCGATGCCAGCGGTGATGCGGATGATGTTTACATCGATGCCATTGAATTCCGCGGGATGAGCGGCAGCAGCCAGGTGGCGAAACAGACTCCGCTTATTCCGGAGAGTTTCTCGCTCTCGCAGAACTATCCCAACCCGTTTAACCCGGCCACATCGGTCAGCTTCAATCTGCCGAAAGCCTGCCAGGTCGATCTTTCTGTCTACAACATTCTGGGACAGAAAGTGGCCACGCTTGCCGACGGCCAGTATGATGCGGGCGTCCATACCGTGCAATGGAATGCCGGTAATTGCGCCAGCGGCATCTACTTCTACAAGATCGAAGCCGGGGAATTCAGGGATTCCAAAAAGATGCTTCTGTTGAAGTAGATCAATCGGCTAATTGATCATGGGGACAGGCAGACCGCCTGTCCTCATTTTTATTGCTCGGGCGTATGCGGCCTGAAAATATCAGTGAAATACGGGTAATAACTCGTCCCCGAAAAAAGATAGGTGCCATCGGACATCAGAGATCCATTCGACACATCGCACGAATCCACTATCACAGGCGCCGCCGGATTTGCGGGATCGATGACATATATATTATAAAGGCCGTTATAATATATATAGTCGCCCAATGAGGCGATGGTATAAGCAGGAGAACTGAGGGAGAGTGTTCCGGTTACATTAGGCTGCGCCGGATTGGAGATATCCATCAGTCGAAGTTCATGATTTTCACTGACAAAGAAGCATAAAAGTTTCCCGGCCGGCTCGATACTGAGAACAATACCACCGGCATCATAGCTGGAGATTAAGTCAATACTGTCAGAATCACTTATATTCAGAAAATCAATCCAGTGATTCGGCACGCCTCCGCTGACAATCAAAACAGAATCCATAATATGTAATTGCAGACCCGTGTGCCCCTCAGGGGTAACATATTCGCCAATTTTGTGAAGATCGGCGACATCGCCCGCATCCAAAATAACAATGCGGTTGGTATAGCGAAGATATATAATGTCGCCGTTTATGACCATATCGTGAAACTTCGGGCCGTCATAAGTTGTATCTGTAGGATTATAATTGAAAGAATATGAACCAAGGACTATGGGGATTGACGGCAGGGCCTGCGATATATACAACACTGATGGCCATGCAATATAGTAAAAGGCGTACATATAGGATGTCGAGTATAATTTGTCATTATAACCTGCTATATAAAGCGGTCGATCGACCAATTCGGTCGGTAGTCCGGCCTGAATCGGATGTGACGGATCGGTAATATCATAAACTGTAAGGTAGTAAATCATTTCGTACTTATGATCCCTGAGATACAGAAAGGAATTATAGGAGGCCATGGCCGTACCGGGCAATTGCCCCACCCATTCCAGCATGCCGGGCGGAAGAAGCGTGGCGCTTACAATATTTGAAATTGCCGACCTGTTATTATTATCATCAATTGCCTTGATACCAAAGTAATAGGTAACATCGCTTCGCAGATGAGTGATGGTGCATTGGGCCGGTCTTCCGGCGCTGTCAACCCCAATTTCCCAAAAGGCTGTCGCACTTTCCCAGTTGGAATCGGTCAGCGCATACTCGGCATATCTGAGATCATAACGCAATATCCGGCCTTCCATACCATCATCACCCGGTGATGTCCATCCAAGATTGACACGGCTGCGCGTGACCTCGACAATTTCCAAATCAGTTATTGTCGCCGGCGGGGTTTTTTCTCCGGGCGGCGGCAGACTCGGCCCGGTTGAGTTATCCGAACAACATATGGTCAGGGAAATAACAATAAGCAAAGAACCAAATATTGAACGCATCACGACTCCCACCCCTTTCCTTCCGGTTGTTTTAATAACAGGAGGGCAATTATTATGCCATCATTCGACAAGCGGCCGACCCAAACCTAATAGCTATAACGGCAACGGCTTGCTCCATTCAGGACGATACAGAGCGGGTCATAATACCCACCCGAATAGACAAAGGATATGGTTAATTGCTAACCATTATAAAGGTAATACTCAAAACGCCATACTATAAATACGGAGAGAGTATAATATATGGACAGCCGGCTATTTTTTCTCAATCGGGGTGGCAGGATCTGCCTCCGAAGCAGCCTGTAACGGAGAAAGATCGGGAGCGATACTTCCCTTTGTTATATATTGCAAAACCTCTCGTACAGCGGCAGAGGCAAAAGCGCAGGATAATGAGAGCGCCCCCAGGGATTCTGAAATCTGCTCAATATCTATTTCACGGCCTAAAATAGAAATATATCCCTCGCCGAAAACTGTATCGGTAAAAACGGAAGTCCCTGCGAGCAGAATGAAACCGCCCAGGAAAAACTTGAATAACGGCGTGATCTTATGCCTGTGTAAAAATACCAGGGTCAGCATTATGGCGGCATATGTCAGGAATATAAAGACATCCCAAATTTGCAGTTTCTCGGCGATATTTTCATGAATCATATAGACTTCGTCATAAGAAAGATACAGCAGGAATAAACTCGAAAACAACCACCACCACTTTTCCTCGGAACCATTCGCCGGCAGCATTTTCAGAGATCGCAACACAAACATGACGTAGGTGATTGAAGATCCAAATATAAGATAGACAACCGTAATAAAATCGCCCATCCCGGCATCAGTGGGAGGCTGCATTCCAAGAATGCGAACAACAAAGAATACGGAATAAATAATGGCGGGTAATAGTAGTACTATGACATTTCGAAATGACAATATGTACTTTTGATTGGCCGACATAGCACAACTTCAACTTTCACGCAAAGTGGTTTATTTTAAAAGATCACCCTGTTATTTTTTGTTAATATAAGATTTTTTACTGTCCGATTCAACAATTCAAATATCCTCGGCCAATTCACGTAATGAAATCCCGGAAATATTTATAGGTATATTATCGTCTTATCCCATTTCCTTCTTCATATCAAAATAAACGGCAACAAGTCATATCTTCCAACTGCGGTCATTTCTTCCTATTTTTCGGCAAGGTCGGCCGAAAACAGCATGTAAGACGGATGAAGAAGTCCGGTTGGTTGATAGAATTCATCATGTGTATATCGAAAACCAAGCTTTTTTAACAAACGGCGGGAGGCTTCATTGAATGGGTTATGACCGGCAAACAGGCCGGTCGCCTTTAGACTTTTAAAGGCATAGTCTGCAACCGTCAAAACGGCTTCCTGCGCCAGACCTATTCCCTGATACTGCGGCTTCAAGTGAACCCCAATTTCAAATATTTTTTCAGCCGGTTTATAGGGTCTAAGGCCGCAGCACCCAACATGCAAGTCATTGTCCAATAAAAAGATGGGCCAATACTGGACGCCGTAAGCGATATTGTTTGCCATTTCCTGCTCCAGCCTTTCCTGAATTTGCCTGTCGGAAAATGGCCCCCCAATCAGACTGGTTACTTCGGGATTACCCCATAGGTCTAATGCCAGATCAAAATCCTCTTCCACCCAAAGGCGAAAGCCGAGCCGTTTCGATTTTAGAAAGTACATACTTAACCGGTTATATTTTTATTAAAAGGCTTTTATCCAAAAATGACCTTACGTGGGCCAAAATATGAAATTTTCGGCAATTTGATAATAGAAACATGATATTGATCCATCTACTCCCCTGCTTACGGATTATCACTGGATAGCAAATATCCAGATTACGGCTATTTACGACCAATTCAAAATTCCCGCAATCTTCTTGCGGGATTATGAGATACGCGATTTCGGCCGGTCATTAATAAAGCCGGCATCCCGGTTGCAATAGTCCCGATTGAAAGGAGAATAAAACATGAGATACAAAAGCCGAATTTTAAGCTTAATACCGGCGCTGGTTATATGCGCCCTATTGACGGCCTGCGAAATGCCATTGGATTTGGATTTGGATTTTGACGGGTACGAAATCATCCCGGACGGAAATCCGATTTGGCCCGATGACGATTACTATATTCCCTCATATTCGATGAATATCCTGGCCGCGGCTTCACACGAGTCAACGCTGGTTGCCGCAGGATCAAAGATTGTCGTGAGCAATGATGACAGTACCTGGTCATATGCCTTTTCATTATACTCTACCACCTTTTCTGATATAGTCTGGGCCGACACCATGTTCATTGCCGCGGGATCATTTACAAAACTGGCATATTCTAAAGACGGGATTAATTGGAGTTCAAACAGCGATATCGGTTTCCATACCTTAGTCAGCCTGGCCTATTCCGGCACAAAGGTCGTTACGACGGGAGTTAAATATGATTATGCCGCTTCCAGGCCGACTGCAGCCATATTTGTTATTAATGACCTGGGTGTGCCAGAAATAGTCAATTCGGTCGATTCTGTTTCGTACCTTCCCAAAATTCTATGGAACGGCTCAGAATTTATTGCCTTTGGAAACTATTTCTCGACCTGGACGACATACTCGGTGGTATTGATATCGCCGGATGGTGTTACCTGGACAAGATATGCCGATTCGCTGCAACCTATGCCTGCCGATGTTATCTGGTGCGGCGACCATTATCTGGCCGCCTTCCAGGATACTATCTACAGTTCAAACGACGGCCGGGAATGGACCGTGGTCGCAAAATTGAACGGCATTATCAGAAAGCTCTACCAGCATGAATCGACATTTTTGGCAGTCGGGACTCAAGGTCACATATCGATTTCGACTGACGGTATTTCATGGAAGCAGGTGACTTTCCCGGTCATGAACGATCTCAATAATGCGATATATTTTGATGGCCTTTATTATGTGTTCGGCTTCGAAGCGATTTATTACACAACCGATTTCACGCAATGGATAAAATGCAGCGTTATGTGATTGTATAGATATTGCAGGTTGAAATCCCCGAATTCCCGATGAAAATCGGGAATGATGGGATTTCGAAATTATTATCTTACCCGCCCTGAAAATTGCCCTTGTCGATTCCTCTATTATATCTTAATTTGCCATGGAATCCTGATCTGGACAAAAAAGGAGATTTCCATGAGTTTTATTAATATCACATCCAAAGGTACAACCTCGATTATCAATATGTCGCGGGGCAAGGTTAATGCCATCAATCTGGATTTTGTCAACGAGTTTTCCGGACATCTGGCAAAGCTGGCCGATGATCCGGAAATCAGGGCAGTCATGCTGACCGGAAACGGCAAATTTTTTTCATTCGGGTTCGATATCCCGGAGATGTATGATTACTCCAAAGAAGAATTCACGCGCTACCTGATTGCCTTCTGCAATTTGTATCGTGAGCTGTTTCTTTTTCCCAAGCCGGTTATTGCTGCTATCAACGGTCATGCTGTCGCCGGCGGCTGTATTATGGCGCTGGCCTGCGATTACCGAATCATGGTTGACAATTCGGCCAAGATGGCTCTGAATGAGGTCACATTCGGGTCATCGATATTCGCCGGAACTGTGGCGATGCTCAAACATTGCGCCGGAAACCGATCAGCCGAAAAAGTACTCCTCACCGGGAATATGTTCAGTGCGAAAGAAGCCTTTGGTCTGGGATTGGTGGATGAACTGGTCACAATGGAGATGCTGATTGAAAACGCCGCCTGGAAAGCGGAGGAATACGGCCGGCATTGCAGTCCGGCCTTTGCCAGTCTGAAACAGCTGTTGCGCCAGCCTGTGGTCGATGAATGGAGCCGCCGCGAGGAGGAATCCATCCGTGAATTTGTCGAAATATGGTACTCCCCGGCCACTCGCGAACAGACCAAGGGGATAGTGATACGGTCGTGATGCAAGGTTCTCATTATTTTGGAATAGCGAAACCTCTTAGATTGCTGTTTTTAGCAGAATCGGCAAGTCGAAATCCCTAAAGAAATTTCGACATCTTTGAAATCGAGAATATTTTTGACGATCATGTCGAAACCCACTCACTTCCTATTTAAATCGGGACGGGATGGGCTTTCGACCTTGTATATTAGCGACGCGGTGGAAAATGGTTAATATTAAGAAAAAAGACCTCCGGTACGGCCGGAGGTCTTAAGGTGGCGGCGAGATCGTTTCGACCTGGGGTCTTTAAACAAACCCGC
>JBFMFJ010000183.1:0-6992 GCA_040752235.1 Candidatus Zixiibacteriota bacterium
GGCGCGCATAATCGGAAAGATTATACGGTTTGCTGCCGTCATAAAATATATTGCGCCCTTTTTCGAAGACTGACATATGAGTATGCATCCCGGAACCGTTCTCGCCGAAAATCGGCTTGGGCATAAAGGAGGCATGGACCTCATTCTGCATCGCCACTTCCTTGACGACATACTTGTAAATCTGCACGAAATCGGCCATGACCAGCGCTTCCTGGTATTTTAAGTCGATTTCCTGCTGGCTGGGGGCCACCTCATGATGCGAGCATTCCACCGGAACACCCATAAACTCCAGCGCCGCGCTGGTATATTTGCGCAACTGGGTGCCGAGATCGGCCGGCCCGAAATCGAAATAGCCGGAGCGGTCGATCGGCTCCGCTTCGGTTTCACCCGTAAAATAGAAATACTCCAGTTCCGGCCCGGTATAGAATATTCTTTTCTTCTTTTCCAGTTTGGCCAGCACTTTCCGGAGAACCCAGCGCGGGTCGCCCTCATACGGCGTCCCGTCGGGATTCTGAATATCGCAGAACATCATGGCCGTTTTCTGGCCGCCGTTTTCCCACGGCATAATCCGGAAAGTCCGCAAATCGGGCACGGCGATAAGGTCGGATTCCTCGATTCTCACGAAACCCTCGATTGAGGAACCGTCAAATCCCTGTCCCCGTTCAAGCACCGCTTCAACTTCCGAATTAGTAATCGCTATGCCTTTCAGTCGTCCCAGAATGTCGGTAAAATTAAGCCTGACGTAGTGAACGTCGGAATCACTGATTATTCTTAAAATATCCTCTTTGGACTTGGTCACCGCAGCGCCCTCCAATTAAATTTTTGAAAGAGGCAATTTATAAATTTTAACCCCCAACGCAATTTAAAAACAAGAAAACAATTAAACGCAATTTGAGGGATTTTATTTGATGAAATCTTTATTGATGAGAATAATTCTTCATTTCATAGTCACAGGTATAATCTCTTTGGATTAAAGAAATTACGGGGCAATCTGCAAATGTGGACAAGCCCTGTGTCCACCCCTTGGGGTAGGCCTTTTATGCGGGTAGTAGATGTCTCAGTTCTCTTTTAATGTTTTCGGGGGGTTCTCAAACCCGCCGCGGGGCGCCCCCATCCTCTAGTTTTTTTCCAATCAATTCATTTCTGGCCGACATTTTCCCTTGTCATTTAAATAATATTTAATTACCTAACTGAAAAATAGAACCCAACATGACTAATCAAATATTCCTATATGCGGGAGCGTTTCTCCCCTTCTTTTGGGGTGTCGCTCATCTTTTCCCGACAAAAAATGTTGTGAGTTCCTTTGGGGATATTTCGCAGGATAACCGCCGGATAATTACAATGGAGTGGATTATCGAGGGGGTTGCCCTGATCTTTCTTGGAATTATGGTCGCGGCAGTAACACATATTGACTACAGAAGTAACATTTCTCTGGCAGTTTACTGGATTTCATTCATAATGCTTAATACTCTATCGCTGGTGTCGCTTATGACCGGATCCAGGATTAAGTTTCTGCCATTTAAGCTCTGCCCCCTGATTTTCACAACATCATCCCTGCTTATAATTCTCGGAGCCCTGATATAGACGGTTAGATCAGGAGCCTTATCTTCGTTCCTGCCTATTAACACTTCTTAATTCCAAAAAAAATAGGCAGGATCGCTCATTCGGCCTTCGCCCGAATTTCGGATCCTGCCCTACGTTTTACTGCCCTACATTTTATTGAATATATATTGGGATCCGGATTTATCGGATCCCTGCCACAACAACCGCGGCGTCTGGCTATGTGTTAAGATACCGAGGCCAACTTATTGCCGATATGGTCATAAACCTGCTTCAGTTCCTTTTTGGGGCTGAACTCGACAAAGGCGGTATTCTCCTCCACCCAGACGGTGTGCCCCGCCGGCCAGTAAAACATCTCACCCGCCCGGCAGACTTCCTCATTGCCGTTGGCATAACGGACATGGATTGCCCCTTCAAGCATATAACCCCAATGGGGACACTGGCATTTGTCACCCTTAAGACCTTCCAGCAGAGGTGTGGCATCTGCCCCGGCGTCCAGCTTAACATAAGCGACTGCCAGATCACCCCACTCGGAGACGCGGAATGTGGCGACCGGCAATTTCAAAGCAACCGGCATTTCTTCTTTTCGTAATTTCATGGCATAAGTTCCTTATATTGAGTTTTCAAAAACAAAGGCGTAATTATAAACATCTGCCCCTTCCCAGTTTGATTTAATTTGCTGTCATGGACTGTGCGGAATGCTTCGCCCAAACGAACCCCTATAATGGAGTTTCTACGTCCACTATTATCATGTTGTTTGGATTAATCCGGCGACTCTGCTCAGTTGGCCCGTTTTGGATCAGGATCCCAAGTCTCATGAGAGGATATTGCAGATCCCATTCGTGAAATAAAATTAAAAACCAGGCTGACTCCGCATAAATCCCTGAAAAATAAATATTGGGATGTAAGATCTTGCCGTTTTCGAACACATTGATATGAGTGGAGGGAGTTCAGGCTGATTATGATTTTGCGAATAAAAAAGATAAACAGGCCACCTGAGAATAATAGATAACACCTGCTTTTCTTATAATTGATAACTCCCTTGATAGGTCAAAACATTTAAGCAATGCCGTATGGATTGCCGCTGAGGCAGAGTAATATCCGGCATGCAGCTAAAGTATTGAGACGGCTGCATCTGCATCGCGGATTCCATTGGCATATGATGACAAAAGGAGGTGATAATTGGCATAATCAAATAGACAATATGATCGTGACCGAATCCCCGCAGCAGGAACAACAACATTATTAACGGGAGGAAAAATGAACCTTCAAAAAATACTTATTATGGCTGCAATGCTGATAATATTCAGCAGCAGTATAATGTACGCCTTCTATGATGGCGACACCAAAACAAACCGCCAGGAGTCAAAAATTCATGGTTTGATTATCAAATTCAAGGATGATGTCGAAATTTCAGCGAACATTGAACAAAGGGGTAAATTGAACTCCGGCATTAAGGAAATAGATGACCTTAATACCAAATCGGGCATTACCAGGATGACACCCGTTGTAAAAAAGGGACAGGGGAAAAAGGTGAAACATCCTCTGGGGCAGGTATATGTGCTCAGGGGCGAAGGAAAATCAGATTACAATAAAATGATCGCAGAATATAAAAAGCTTCCCTTCGTTGAATATGTAGAACCGGATTTTGAGGGGTATTTCCTTGATTCTCCCAATGATCCCCTGTACTCAGACCAATGGAACCTGTACAATTACGGCCAGACTCATCCCTATATCAAAAGAAACGACGGCGACAATAATGATGAATTAATTTATGTCCAGGGTATATCCGGAAGCGATATTAAAGCCAATCCGGTCTACCAGGATCCGCCGGAAAATACCGAAACTGTTGTTGTTGCCTTGATCGATTCCGGGACCGACACCGAGCATCCCGATCTCGCCACAAACATCTGGACAAATCCGGGAGAGACGGATGACGGCATGGATAATGACAACAACGGTTATGTCGATGATATAAACGGATGGTATTTCAATTTACAGAGTAATGATGTCTCTGATAGTCATGGTCATGGCACTCATTGTGCCGGCATTATCGCTGCCGTTGCAAACAACTCAACCGGTGTCGCATCCGTCTGTCCCGTCGCTAAGATAATGGTACTGAAAACATATATGCCCACGGTTTCGACAATGGTTGAGGCGCTTATTTACGCGGCCGACATGGAAGCCGATGTCGCCAGTATCAGTATTGCTTTTAACGATGTATCGTTGCTGCTTGAGGATGCCATCAATTATGCTAATACCAAGGGCGTTATAATAGTCGCGGCCAGCGGTAATGATGCCCAGGAAATATGGGTCAGTCCCGCTGACTATGAAAATGTCATTGCTGTCGGCGCGACTACCGACAGCGATTATGTCTGGTATTGGTCAAATTACGGCGGGAATCTGGATGTGGTTGCGCCGGGTAAGTGTGTTCTATCACTGAGGGGCTCAGGTACGGACATGTATGGAACTATCGGTGAGCCCAATATCCATATTTATAATAGTATTTATTATTTTGCCAGCGGCACAAGTATGGCTTGCCCTCATGTCGCGGGAGTGGCCGCGTATCTTAAGGCCGTTTCTCCCGGAATCCCGCCCAGCACCGCTGAGACAATAATAGAAGATAATGCGGACGATATAATATATCGTGAAGGAGATACTCAAAATAGTTATCCCGGAGATGATATTCATAGCGGGCATGGACGAGTCAATCTTCAGAATACAATTGCCGATGCCCCGCAGATTCGGGCCAGAATAACATCACCTCTCCCGCACACCATCACAGCGTCTCAGAGTATCGGCATTTATGGAATAGCCGATGGGTCTTCATTCCAGAGTTATACCTTAAAATATGGTGAAGGTTACCTCCCGGATAGCTGGACAACCATCAGCACATCATACACACCGGTAACAGACGGTCTTCTGGGTAACTGGACGCCACCCGCCCAGGGCGGTATCTGGACTGTCAGGCTTACGGTAAACGACCAGAATTATGATATGGTTAACATTTTTGTGGTCGATAATGCCACCGCCGAAATCACGAAACCTGAGGCCAATTCGCTGATAATCAAAGCCTTCTATGTCTACGGCACGGCCTACGCCAATCCCTTTGATTATTATGCGCTTGAATACAAACCGGCCGGTGACCCGGAAAATCAATATACTCTTATTCATTCCTCCACGGCTCTTGTTGAAGACGAATATCTTTGTAAGTGGATAACCGGCAGTCTGACCGACGGCTACTATGACCTGCGCTTACGAGTGGTATCATCGGCGCAAACGGTGACAAGCGACGTTGTTCAAGTATATGTATCCCAGAGTGACGGGGATAACTTTGAATTTATCGACATTACCGGCGAGCCGGCATTAACCGCTAATTACAGCGATTATGATCAGGACGATGAATGGGAGATCCTTTGCGGTACCAGCAGCGGCATATATGTTTTTAATCCTGACGGCACTCCCAAAACCTCCGGGATGCCGACATTTCCAAGCGGCGATTTCCGAATCCCGCCCGCAGTGGGAAATTTCGATGGTGATGGCGAGGATGATATTTTGGCCGTAAGAATCGAACCCACTTCGGGCATGAGTGATATCGTATACGGATATCGCACGACAGGCGGATCGTTCCAGATTGAATTGACCGGATATGATATTCTTACTCCGTCCTTTTACTCAGATTCCTGGATTTACTATGTGATATTAAAAGATATCAACGATGATGATATTGATGAAATATTCATCAGAACAAAAATAGCTTCGGCGTCTGGAGCGAAAGGCGCTGTCATTGAATGCAGGGTGGGACAATCTCAGGCTACACATATGGAATATGCGGAGTCATTTGTGCCGATGTACAGCAACTCCCGCAGTGACTATAGTTACTATTTCTGCGACGGCGGTCAACTATATGAATATACGACGAGTTGGTCGCAGGTCCGAACCTATTCACCCACAATCAACAGTGAGAGCCCAGCAGCCAACTCAAGCCTGCTCTCCACCTGCGATATAAATAATGATGATGAAGATGAATTAATCTTCCTGGCTGAGTACCCCGACGGCGTCTATATTTGGGCCTTCGATGACGAACTGACTCCAATTTCCGGATGGCCCCGTTTCACAGAGATAAACAGCAGCGCATATCCTTCAAATCCCGTTTTTGGCGATCTTGATGATGATGGTACTCTTGAATACCTTATAGGCGCCTATGACATGTTGTCAGGTTCTATATATGCATGGAATGTTGAAGACGGTTCAACATATTTATCGGGCTCGGCAGTCTTTGCGGTGACACCCTGCATTGCCAGTATGTCTCAGCCGATCCTGGCCGATATCAACGGCGATGGTTTGACTGATGTTCTGGCAAATACGATGAATGCAATTTTTTATTTCGAAAATCACGGCCAAAGGCTAATTGCCTGGGACGGTGATGGAAATTTATTGCCCGATTTCCCGATCGAAATCAGCACAGCAATTTCTTTTTCATACTTTGTTTTGTCACCAATTATCAATGATCTTGTCCAGGATGCCAACGGCTATGCAGATTTGGTTGTGCCGGTAGCGGACGGCCATCTTTTTGTAATGAACATCGACGGCTCACCCTTTGATACCTGCGCGGCACCGGTTACAATGTTCCGCTACCACCGGAATTTCGACGGATACGCCCTGTCATACGGGCCATGTGAGGGATTCTTGTGCGGGGACGTCGATGCCAACAGTCTGGTCAACCAGGCTGACGTAACTTATATTATCGCATATGTCTTTCAGAATGGCCCGGCGCCGCAGCCCTATGGGTCCGGCGACGTTAACGGAGATTGCACGGTCAATGTCGGTGATGCGGTTTATCTCAATAATTACTTGAATAACGGTGGCGCAGCACCGCTGTGCGATTGCGGATCAGGGTATCCCAAAACGAGTGATTCCAGAATTGATTTGATAGTCAATTATAAGAATGGCCAAACCACCATTGGCATCGAATCTTCAATCAAACTGTCCGCATTGGAACTGACATTCAAGGACGATGAGATTGCGGACATCGTCAATCTCGTCGCCGAAAATATCCCTCTAAAACAGGTCAGCGATGATCAGTCGACTCGGTTCGCTCTGGTTGATATGAAAAACGGAAAACTGCTTGAGGCCGGACAATATGACATTATTCAGCTCCCCGGTGAATGTATCGTGTCATCCGCCGCGGCCTATGATGAACAGGGTCTTCTGCGCCTGGTAAAAATCGAATCATCGAATACTATTCTTCCTACGGAATTTTCCTTCGATCAGAATTACCCGAATCCTTTCAATCCGGCGACAGCATTTTCATTTTCACTTCCTGTTGAATCCCGGGTAAGTCTTTCCATTTACAACATCCTCGGTCAAAAGATCGTGGATGTTATAGATGAGGTGCTTCCTGCCGGAACACACAGTGCCACCTGGGACGG
>JBFMFJ010000184.1:0-6968 GCA_040752235.1 Candidatus Zixiibacteriota bacterium
ATGATAATCTAAAGGCAGGGCGGTTATCGGTGCGAGCGGTCATGGAGTTATTGGCCAGGTCATCATCGACGGCAATAATATGGTCTGGATCGAGGATCACTTCTATCACCGGCGAGGGCAGCTTCAGGATTATTTTTTCCGAATGATAATTTGCTTCCCAGACATAATCCAGCGTGTCACCATTGTATAAAACGAGTCTGTAACCGACGGGAAGACTCAGATTACCTTCTTTTTGTAGGACGATCTCGGTCTCGAATGTTACCGAATCAATCTGTCTGTTGCTCATGTACTGGATGCTGTAATCTATAGGACCGACATGGTAGATCAATTCATCAATCGCCGTTTTAATTTTTTCTCCGCACGTTTCCCATGCCACGGATATGAAATCCTCCGGCGTTGGTGACTTAAATTTGAACTGTTCATAATAATTGCGCCAGAATAAATTCGAGAGGGAATCACCCAGAAGGTTATTAAATGTCTCGATAATAAACGCCCCTCTCATATAGACGGTTCCGTAATAATCGCCTTCATCGACAAAAGCCGATGCCGGCCGGTTGATCGCCCCGTAATCGGCCGACATTTGTGATGCCATCCTGAGCTGATCTCTTTCAGAGACTTTGAATCCTGCAAAGTCAAACAGATTGGCTTCTATCCCCCATTTTTCTTCCATTATTTTAAGAGTGAAATAATCGGTGAGCGCTTCATCCATCCAGGGATATTCAGCCTGATTTGAGTTAATGATGCCGTAAAACCACTGATGAATCGTTTCGTGTATCACGAGCATGTCGTATAAATGCGTTTTCAGGACGGGGCCACGTGGTTTACTTAAGGCGATCAATCCGGGCATTTCAACTCCCCCGTGCTCGATCATATCGAATATGGCACAGTTCAGACGATCATAAGGATATGGCCCGACCTTTTTCTCCATGTACTCAATGGTAAAGCGGGCGGCCTCTTTGACTCTTTCGACAGAAGACAAATCGCCTGGCTGGTAATATACCGTAATGTTTATTTCATCTTTGTCGGCTGAATCGACCAGAAAATCGGGAGCCAGAACCAGGGCAAAATCATGCGCCGGCCCGAAAGAAAAACGATTTACAGCCAGTGTATCTTCGGATTCGATTATTTCGGGAGGTACTGCCGAGGCAATTTTCAGGTTAGCCGGAAGATGCAGCGTGACATCATATTGGTAAAAATCACCGACCAGTTCCGCAAAAGAGGTGTAATTCGGACTGTACCATGAGCCGTCATCCTTTAAAATCCCCGGATATGGGAACCATCCATCAAGAAAATAAGTCCCGCCCATCGTTGACAGGCGGTCGCCCTTTTCCGGCAAACGGGTGCGAAAATAGATTCTGACACTCTTGCCATTTATCTTTGCGGCTTGTTCGGGTCGATAAACTGCCCGGGTGTAATCAACATTTACATCCCTGGTAATATTGGCGCCGTCAAGAACGACCGAATCCAGAAGCATCTCGCCCCATACATTTGAATCCTTCAACATTTTTCTCAGGAATTTCCGTTCGCGGAGATATGGAGTTTCTTCGGAAGAATAAACATTGGGAAACAACTGCAGCTCGAATGAGGACAGATCAGGTGATAATGGTAAAACAAAAGTCACCGATCCGCTGATATCTTTTCTCAATGTATCAAGAGTCGCGTCGACTCGAAGAGTGTCAAATGAGTATACTCGGTCGGCCAGCAGGAACAGGACCGCAAGCAATATTCCTACCGCCCTGACCTTAGATAACATCATTGACAAGTGATCCAATCCCCTCAACTCTAATCTCTATCCTGTCTCCGGGCTGCATCGGACCGATCCCGGAGGGGGTTCCGGTGGAAATCAAATCGCCCGGGTAAAGAGTCATGACCTTGGATATGAAAGATATAAGCGTCGGAATCGGGAATATCATCATCGATGTCCGTGCCGACTGCCTTAATTCTCCATTGAGAAACGATTCAACCTGAATATCTTCGTATTTTATTTTATCGACAATCCATGGTCCCACCGGGCAGAAAGTATCGAACCCCTTGGCCCGCGTCCACTGGACATCCTTCTTCTGTAAATCACGCGCCGTGACATCATTGACACAGGTGAATCCGAAAATGTAATCTTCGGCCTCAATGGCCGCCACATTACGGCATTCCCGGCCGATGACAACGCCCAGCTCGGCTTCATAGTCAACACGCGCCGCCATCTCGGGATACTCGATTCTCCCGCCCGGACCAATCAGGGCCGACTGCGGCTTTAGAAACAGCACCGGCTCATCGGGAACTTTATCCGCCGACTGCGATTCCTTGACATGCTCTCTATAATTAAGTCCGACGCAGACAATCTTGCTCGGCTCCACCGGGGCCAGCAACCTTACCGACGAAGGGTCATAAAATCGCCCGGTCGATTCATAAGTATAAACCGGATTGCCGGAAATTTTCTCGATTCTTCCCTCTTCCAGCTTGCCCCACAGACTCCCCTCCGCGGCTTCAAATCTGACATACCTTTCCATCAGTCCGTTTGCATCTCCTTTAAATGTTCATAAAGGCACAAGCCATTGGCATCACTGTTATATCCACCCTCAAATACGGACAGAATTCTGCCCTCACAATGCTTGTTTGCGGTTTTGACCAGCATTCCGGTCACGTTGCCGAATGCTTTTTCGGTCAACGACAGTCCGCCCAGCGGATCGGCCCGATGTGAGTCAAATCCGCAGGATATTATTATAAACTCCGGATCAAATTGAGTCAATCCAGTAATCACTTTCGTTTCAAATTCATGCAAATAATTTTTGTCTTCACAGCCGGCCGGCAAAGGAATATTAAGAGTATATCCCAGCCCTGCCCCGGCACCCCGCTCGGCACTTGCTCCCGAACCGGGATAAAACGGGTATTGATGCAGCGAAATAAAAAAAACATCATTGCGGTCATAAAAATAATGCTGCGTTCCATTGCCATGATGAATATCCCAGTCGACAATGGCCACCCGCTTGAGACTGTACTCTTTTATCAGGTATTCTGCCGCCACCGCAACATTATTTATTAAACAAAAACCCATCCCGTGGTCGTACTCGGCATGATGTCCCGGTGGCCTGATCGCCATAAAAATCCGCCTGAATTGCCTTTTCATTATGATATCGGCGGCGCTGATTGTCGCCGTGGCCGTTTCGACGGCGGCCTCATATGATCCTCTGGAAAGATATGTATCACCATCGAGGTAGCCGCCGCCCGCGGAAGACACTTCCTGCATCCTTTTCAGATAATTCCGATTATGCACCATGCTTATGCAGTTGCTTTCAACGAAAGCAGGTACAAACAATTCCAAATTTTCGGCAATGTCCGACTCCAATACGAAATCAACCGCCGGTTTGAGGCGAAAGGCGTTTTCCGGATGCCCCGGAGGTGCCGGATGCTTTGTCTCCTGAATAAGACTTACTAGCCCAACATTCATGATAATCTCAAATAATGCCGAACCGCCCCCGGTGTCAAGAAAATAGACAAGTTACAACTTTTTCTTCTTCCAGTTGCCCTTTTTGAACCAGAGGGCCAGGACTATGGCTTTGGCAAATGAAGTGATCGTCAGGGTCCACCAAACCCCGTTAATACCTGCTCCGAAGGTGAAACACAACAGATAGGCCAGCGGCAATCTTGCTATGGAACCGGGAATCGAAACCGACATCGGCGGCAGAGTATTTCCCGATCCGGAGAAGGCTCCTTCCAGCGTAATCTCCACGCCCATAAAAACTTGGGATAACCCAAGTATAAATAAATAGTCGGCCGCAATGGCCACGGTAGCCGGATCCGAGGAAAAGATGCCGGCAATAACCTTGGGAATTGTTACAAAAATCACGGTGACGACAAAAGTAATAGCGACTACAATCCCGACTGAACCCCAGGCGCAGCGGGCCGCTCGATCCGGTTTTCCCGCGCCCAGATTTTGTCCGACCATGGTTGACGCCGCCATCGAGAAACCGAATGTCGTCAGATAGGACAAAGCCTCCATTCGATTCCCGATACCCATTGCCGCTCCGGCATTATCACCATATTGATGTACGATTTGAATTATAAACCAGTACACCACCACGAAGACAATATTTTGCATCGAAATCGGAAGACCGATTTTCGCGATTTTAAGCATTGAAGCGAGATGCGGCTTTGTACGATGAAGCCCCGCCAGAGAAAAATCCAGACGCCCCTTTAAGATAAGCGTGATAAACACCAGCATCGCCACTAAAACGGAAATAGACGTGGCCAGAGCCGCCCCCGCGACACCCATTGCCGGAAAAGGGCCCCACCCGAAAATAAAAAGCGGGTCAAGAAACAGGTTTAAGACCGTCCCGGTAGCAAAGGCAATGGTCGGTGATTTGGTATCGCCCGAGGCCCGGAAAATCGAACCCATGGAATCATTGATAAACAGGATTAAAATAGCTATGAAAAATATCCTGAGATACGGTATCCCAAGCTCTACCACCTGCGGACTGGCCTTCATGAATGTCAGCACATCGGGAGTAAAGATAAATCCGACCATTCCGGCAATCAGACCGACGCTGATCGCCATGATTATCCCCTGGCGCGCATAATATGAGGCATCATCCGGTTTTTTGGCGCCGATCGATCGCGATATTATGGCTGTCAATCCGGTCACAATAATAGCGCTGACCGCAAACAGTGTCCAGGTAACGATCATCGATGACGTAATGGCATCCTGCTCCGGTGTGCCCAAAAAACCGACCCAGAAATAATCGGTAATATTGAGCGCGAATTCCAGCGCCATCCCGGTCACAACCGGCCAGGCCAGGCTGAGAATGGTGGACAGAATCGGACCGTCGGTTATGTTCTTGACTTTTGCCATCTCTTATAGCCAATTATGGAATTTCATGGGATAACACTATCCGCCGGGCAGCCGCAATACCGGCGAAATCAATCCTGAGAAATAACCGGTTCCTTTGAATAGTCGCGCATCAGGCGGATGAAATCGGGATAATGATCGGAAATAAGCTCAAAATTATCCAGTGTCGACCAGCCCTGCCCCGACAACGACAGCACCATAAAAGCCAGAGCTACTTTGGGATTCTGAAATGGCCCGAAATCGGCGCCGGCAATTTCATTGACACCTTCAATCACCAGGCCGTCTTCGAGTATGCCGCATTTTGCATTGATCTTTTCGAGGTTTTGTGCGATCTCGACAAAAGGATCAATCCCCCATTCCGAGAATTCGCGGACCCCCCTGATAATCGACGTCCCCGATCCGAGTGATGCCATCACCGCCATAAACGGGATATCTTCGATTAAAGCCGAGGCCTGCTCTCCCGCTGTCTTGCGCACTTTCAGTTCGGCTCCCTTCACGGTCACCGTCCCGTATGAAATATTATCAATCACCTTGCGATCAGTGATAACCGGTTCAACGCCGCAGACCTTCAGATAATTGATAAATTTCATCCTGACTCTATCCAAAGGGATATTATCCAGAGTAATGTTTTTCTTGTTCAATATGGCCAGTGACATCAATGCCGTTATCATATCCGAATCCGGAGGAAGATCAATATCTGTCCCCCTTAATGAGGTACTGGTTGATATTTTGATTTCATGCCTGTAATCAACTCCTGTCGTTCTGACCTTTTTTCGGGGATCTTTGGGATCGGGCGTGATGATAGGCTTCGGCCTTTCCATATTAATATTCCCGCCAAACCGGGCTATATAGTTCTGGAAAATGTCATTAGTGACCAGGATTTCCCGAATAAGCACCGACCGTCCCGACACCAGACCGAACATCAGCAGGCAATTTTTAAGATAAGACAGCGACGATGTTATCCTGATTTCAATGGGAAATTCGGTCGCCGCCCTGATTACTATCGTCCGCGTGTCGGCTTCATGAAATATGTCAATGCCGTTATCATTGAGCACATCGATCATACTGTCAATGATATCATGATTGATGTATTCCGAATATTTCAGACAGCAGGAGCGGTTCAGTCCGGTCAGCATTCCCAGAATCAGAGAGAGAGCGAATATTCCGCCCTTGTATTCCAGCGCATCCTCCTCCGGGATATTCAGCGCCCCTGCGGCTTCGACTGTAATACCGTCATCATTACGATCGAATCCAACACCAAGTTTTTTCAGGAAGCTGATAGTGCGGTTGGTGTCGACGCCTGTCCCGGCGTTTTTGATTATTGTCTTTCCCTTCGCCACAGCAGCCAGCATCAGAGCCGCCTGTGTCGCCTTATGATCTCCGGAGAATGACAGATAAGGAGGTATTATTTTTATCGGATATATTCTCGTATTCATAATATTGTCTTACATCTCATCGGGAGCTTCAATTCCCATTAAATACAACCCTTCCTGAATGACAATTCTCACGGCGCTCACCAGAGCCATGCGGGCTGTCGTCAGGTCGGCATCTTCTGATATAATTTTATCTATTCGGCCCGTTTCATCCTTTCGCTGATAGACCTTGTTGAAGGCTCCGGCCAGTTCTATCAGGTAAGTGCCGATCAGATATGGTTCGTAATTACGCGCTGCATCCCTTATTGTTTCAGGAAATTTATAGAGTAAATCGAGCACGCGGTGTTCTTCCGGATTATCCAATAGCGAATAATTGATCTCGCCCGCCAATTCGCCGCTGTAATGCCTTAAAAGTGAGGATAGTCTGGCATGAGTGTATTGAAGATACGGGCCGGTTTCCCCCTCGAAATTGAGCACCTCATCCCAGTCGAAATTGATGTCTTTCATCCGGCGTGCCGACATATCGGCAAACAGCACGGCACCGATACCGATCTGGCGGGCAGTCTGGTCGATCAGTGTCAGATCGGGATTCTTTTCGATTATCTTTTCACGGGCCAGTGAAATCGCTTTATCCAGGACATCATCGAGCATGATAATATTTCCGCGCCGGGTCGACATGGTCTGGTCCTTGAATTTGATCCACCCGAACTCGACATGCTCCAGATTGGCCGAACAGCGGTCTTCCATCGGTATAT
>JBFMFJ010000185.1:0-6962 GCA_040752235.1 Candidatus Zixiibacteriota bacterium
CGGCAAGTTCCTTTTTAAGTTTACGAATGATTCGACCATGGATATTTCCCGCCCGGGAATAAGAAATATTGAATTTCCGGGCGATCTCCATCAGGGTTTGACCGGAGAAATAATAAAGATGAATGAAATCCTGTTCCGAGTCGGGTAATGTCTTTATGGCACGATTGACTTCAGCTAACAATCCCTCATCAGGTTCAGGCGAATCCCTCTGAGCGGCATTATCCTCGCGATGATTCGGATCGCGGCCGATCTCGACTATCCAGTCCTGGTAGATCGTTTTTGTCATAGTACTCCTTTCGCCTGATCGAAAGAAATGAAATAACCGGGTGAGACTCCAATGCATTCAGGTCACATAAAAAAGTCATGCCGATAGCGGCATGACATCATGTGATTCATAATTCTAAATGGAAACAGATGATGCGAATTTAGAAGATTTTAATGGGGATATCGGTAAATTTTCGGGCAATCGACACCAGATACGACAAACCGTCTTTATCGACTTTGGTCAGTTTGCCGTCCGGGGTGGGGCGATCAAGTGAATATAAGTGACATTCGTTTGGTTTCAGTTCATCTATCAGGCGGGCCCAGCTTTCAATGTGACTTTCCTGATAATTGCCGTGCTCTCCCGCGGCGAACAAGGCCTGGATGGAAAAATCACCCAGCATTTTGAGCCCCTCGACAACTTCACTAAATGTGATACTATTATGAGGGCGGTTGAACTTCATGAAAGTCTCATGCTCCCCGGCATCGAGTTTCATAAAGCGGACATCGAGTCGCATGAGCGCTTCGCGAATATCGGCCCTTTTGACCAGCCCCGAATTGGACAGAATGGCCAATTTGGCCTGAGGTGCATATTGTTTCTTTGTCTTTCCGACTTCCTCTACAATCGCCCCAAATTGCGGGTGAAGAGTCGGCTCGCCATTCCCTGAAAATGTGATATATGAGACAGCCGGATATTCATCAAGAGCGGCAACCAGTGCTTCAATAACCATATCAACTGATGGTATATCATCGCCATTCCATTCGGTCCTATAGCCTTTTTCTGGAGTATAGCCATACTGGCAATAGGCGCAGTTGAAAGGACAGGCTTTGAAGCCGGTCGGCAGAAGGTTAATTCCCAGAGAAGAACCCAGCCGCCTTGAATTTACCGGCCCATAAATGATGCCTTTCTGAAGCGCCAGCATTCGCGTCATCTGAGATAACCCAAATTATTCTTTTAATTCATAAACTTTTGACTAAATTTAACATATACATGATTAAAGTCAATGGACGGATTTACGAACTTATATATATGACCTTATAAGGGAGGAAGTATGAATCTGCCTCAGGGCCATGAAAAAAAGACCAACTCCGGACAAATCATCGGGGGAATAATTGTCACTGGAATCGGAATTTTGTTTTTACTGGTGAATCTGGGCATTATCCCCGGTCTCGAAGATACCTGGCCGGTGTTTATTATTATTGTGGGGCTGGCATTAATTGTTGGCTCGATGCGAAAGCGCGGCAAAAAAGACGTAAATGAGGGAATGTGATCCCGGAAAACTACGACCAGCATAGATATCCAGTTTACAGCCAGGATGATTTTAAGCCGGAACCTGAGGTATCGGAGCTTCCAAGGAAAAGCCGGCTATCATATTTAACATTTTTTATTTTACTGATTCTATGGCCGGTTCTTTCCATACCATTCGCGGGCGATCCGATGGAATTGTTGAAACAGATGGCCGTCTCGCGGATTTTGTTCGTCTATATGCCGAACATCGTCATTCAATGGCTTATTTTCACTCTGATTTTTGTAACAGCATATCGCGAGGGGACCGGATTAAAGGGAATCGGTTTCAACCGAATCAGGTTAATACATTTCTTTTGGGCAATAGCATTTCTGCTTTTCTCAAATCTGATCCTGTCACTATTGGCGCTGCTTCTCAGTCAGGTCAATATTGCCATCCCGGGTGAACTGGGTATAATTCTGCCCGAGACGAATACCGAAAGAGCGCTCTGGGTCATATTATCATTAACGGCCGGGGTCTGCGAAGAAACAGCTTTCCGCGGTTATCTGATAACACGCATTAAGCAGTTCGGACGTTTAAAAAGCTGGCTGATACCGATAACCGTTTCATCGGTGTTTTTCGGCTCCGGTCATGCATATCAGGGAGTCGGAGGGTTGATACTACTCGGCATTTACGGCGTGATGTTCGCCGTTCTATATATCAGGGCCGGAAGTATCTGGCCCTGTATTATTGCCCACTTTTTTCAGGACTTCTCGGCCCTCTTCTATCCTTACCAGAGATAGCCTATAAAATCGGCGGCGGACCGCCCCGATAGAGATAATTTATCAAATAAGTAATATCCAGTAGATTTATAGCTCCGTTGCTGTCAACATCCCCGGCATAAGGATCCGGCGCCGGACCACCCTTATACAAATACTTGATTAGAAATACAATATCGAGAATGTTAATGGCACCGTCAGCATTGGCATCACCCTTGATTTGTGCGCTTTGCGAAACATACCCGGTTACAACGAAAGGCTGGTAATTGACATAATATGCATCAAGATTCATTTGTTTGCCCGAAAGCGTGGTCGTATCGAGAATATTGGTTCCGACCCCCGACTGCAGGATAAAGTAAATATTTATCAGCCGGCCATAACCCGGTTCCAGAGGCGGGTTATTTCCATACAAATCCGGAGTAAATGAAAATGTCGCCTTTCCCTCAAAGGGACTGAAAGCAATCATATTGACCCGGTCAAAATAGTCGGAGCGGCATGAATCGGTATCGAAATCGAGGTAATCAAGCTGGAGCGGGCCGCCATAGCTTATCGGCATAATGAGACTTTTCATCGGCTGCGAGTTTTTCAGATAAATGGACATCTTAATCGTATCGCCGACAGAACCCACAATTTGCGGCATGTACAGAGTATCCGCCAGAGCCACGATCATCTTTTTCCGTGTTCTATTATGCCATCTGTCGGGGAGGAGATTTTGCAGGCGGACATCGTATGCCCCGCCTTCGAGAAAAGTGTGTATCGGATCTTTCACGTCCGCGGCATCACCGTCGCCGAAATTCCACATCCATTGGGTGGCACCGACGGAGCTGTCGGTGAATTGCACTTCCAGCGGGGCATGACCGACACTGACATCGGCGTAAAAATCTACATAAGGTTTACTGTTATTGCCGAAAGCCATGTTATAGGTATCCCAGTTGGAAATGGTTACATCATTTTTATAGGAGAATTGATAGAAGATGATAATATTATCGCCGGGTTCATTGCCGAGCGATACCCATCCGTCTATAATATCGTAGCAATAATCGGCATTGGCCAGTTTTGTTCCGTCGGCATAAACCGAATCGATCGACTGAAGGGGATGTTTTTCGGTGTAGAAAAGTTTTCGATCTCCCGCAGTATAAACGGTGTCGGCGAATTCCTCCACCCCGTCGCCGTCAACATCTATCCAGGCGACCTCCTCGACCACGGTCGCCGGTCCCGCCCGCCAGACCGGATTTGATGACAAACTGTCCCCCAGGTTCTCATAGACACGCAGCTTGTCCCACCATCGTCCGGCCGCCAGATCATCATCGCCGTCATTGTCGTAATCATACAGCGCAATGGCCGACCCGTAGCCGCCGTCACCGGAACGCCAGCTCGGATACTCTTCCAGCATACCGGTACCGTCATTGTAATAAACGCGGTAGTAACCCTGTCCACTATTTTGATAATTGAAGGCAACAACCAGATCCAGCCAACCGTCGCCATTGATATCACCGAAGATTACCGTATTGGCTGAACTGGGAAGCGAGGAATGCCATGACGGCGTTGTCTCGATGACCCCGTTATAATTGTAATATACTTCGGCGGCCTTATCATCATAGCAGAAGGCCAGGTCAAGATAGCCGTTGTTGTCGACATCGCCCCAGGTCACATCCATTGCCTCGGTCGGCACATCCGATTGCCAGCCCGGGGTCGTCTGCAGAACGCCATCGACATTATAGTAGATATAATCATAAAGGGCCGGGCCGCCGTAAGACATCCCGGTAGAAAAGGCCAGATCCAGATCGCCATCGCCATCGGCATCCCCGAAGGCGCAGGAAAATGTGAAGACACTGTCGCCGTTATGCCAGTCCGCCGTCGTATTGGGCAGACCGTCCATATTCAGATATAAATTGGAGACATTCATGGTGCTGAAGGCGCCGTCACCGAGGAAATTGGCCACGGCAAAATCAGGATAGCCGTTGTCATCGACATCGCCGACGGTGCAGTGTCCGGAGTATTCATTATCAGAGGAGTACCACGAGGCCGATTGCGGCAGTTTGCCGTAATTTGACAGGTAAATAAAATTCTTTGCCTGGACGATATCGTTGCCATTGGAGAAAAAGGCGTCGATATAGCCGTCATTGTTGCAGTCGCGCCAAATCAGGCCCGTCGAATAGACATTTTCTTCGGAGGATTCCCAGAAAGTGGTATCCTCAAGCGGAACCTGTGCCAGCCCCCCGGTGACAAAGAGTACATACAATAAGACAGAAAGGACTATAACTTTCGCCATAACTCTCGCCCTCCGGATTTATTTGTTTACTTTACCAGAAGCATTTTCCTGGAAATTGCCAACTCTCCCACTTTCATTTTATAGAAGTAAATCCCGCTGGAAACATGATTGCCGAAAACATCGCACCCGTTCCATACAACATTGTGCTTCCCGGCATCATAAACCTTATCGGTCAATACCGCGACCATCTGACCGAGCATGTTGTACACCGAGATGTTTACTCTGCTTCGCGATGGAATACTGAAATCAATCCATGTCTCGGGATTGAATGGATTGGGATAATTTTGATACAACTCAAACTCAACCGGTAACAGGACCTCATTGTCATCGGTAATATCGGTGGAAATATAATCAATCGCCGTGGCATAGACATTCAGGCCGTTGCTCCTGGGGTCAACCCAGCCGAACCATGCCGTAAGATTTCGGGCGGCGACAGCCGGTGAAATCATAAACTCCGGCAGAGTGAAAGTAACGGAGTGTTTTCCCACCGAAGCAAAGTTATTATTGAATATCTGATAGAAAAGCTGCCGGTCGATAGCCTCCGTCTCGATCCAGGTCGTGATAACATGCCCCACTTCGTCAACATCGATATCCGGCGTCATCGGATAGTCCGAGTCGGACGAGAACATATTCGTGCCCGGCTTTATGATAGTACCTGAAGATGATATAACTGTCATATATAGCCTAGTCGTCAGGCCGCGGCCTTCCCAGATAATATATACATTCCCGTTGGTACTGACAGCGGCGGCGATATCGATAAATTCGACACCGACCTGGTCACTGACGTATGCGATTCGGTTGAGAAGGCTTCCGTTATTCGCATATCGAGCCGCAATGACAGTCGGGCCGCCGGCATATCCTCGTGACAGCCAGACCACCGTAAAAATGCCTGAATTGTCGACATCGATGGAAATATCATCATTGTCAATATCCGATGCCGTGGATATCCTGAAAATATTTCCCGACGGCGATCCATCGGCATTAAAATGCCGTCCGTAAATATCTCCTGCTCCGTTTCGATAGTCCACCCAGGCGACCAGCGCGGCGCCATTGCCCGCCACAGCCGCATTGGGATTTCGTTTGACCGCAACATTGGTGCTGTCGGAAATCAGGAAATCATCTTCCGTCATTGAACCATCGGTGGAAGCAAAGCGGCCGAAAATTCTCTGTCCCGAAATACCGTTCACGACGCGGCCATCGTTCCAGACCATCATTGCCCCGGCTACAGACGATGCCACCTTCGGTTCATTCTGCAGGGCCTCAGGATTATCTGTATTGACCTTTACATTCGTGCCGATTTTGGCGCCACCCGATGATATTTTCTGCACATAGATATCCCCGGCATCATTGCGGGCGTCGGTGAAAACAGCCAGAACACTTTCATCAGGGAGAATCGTTACATCCGGTTCGGTCGATGGTGCGCCGGCAGCATCATCATTGATCAATTGGTCCTGGGCCAATAACGGGGCGTTTGCCGAAGAGACAAGCTGCAGGTATATGTCGTGGTTGCCGTCGCGCAAATCGGTCCAGCAGCACAAAAACTTGCCGGAGACAATATGACTGATAGCCGTTTCCCAGCGGGAACCGGCATTGTATTTATTGATCACCGCGGCGCCGCCGTCGACGGCGAAATTCGTGGTGAACTTTTGTATTTTAACGGTATCGATTCCATCCGAGGCGGTCCAGGCCAACCTGAGATTACCGGTCTCATCGACATCGGCGGCCAAATCCCAGGCCGCAACGCTGGTGTCATTCAGAGATATTGCCTTATTGCTGCCCGACAAGCCGACGCCGGTGATATATCGCTGAAGGTACACTCTCTGGGCCCCGTTGCGCCGGTCAAGCCAGCTTATGGCAAATCCGTCACGGGATGAATAGGCCACCTCCGGCATAAACTGAGCGGAATCATCGTATGCCCCTTCAATAATTCCCAGATTAGCGCCGCTCAAGGCACCATCGGCATTAACCAGCTGGAAAAAGATATCGGCATTCCCGTTTCGGTAATCCTCCCATGCCACACCCATGCGTCCGGAAACATCAAAAGCGACAGTCGGCAGCCACTGGGCATTCGCCGGTGCATCATTAATCTGAATGGCACCGGTAAGGGCTGAGCCGGATGAATTGAAAAGTCGCAATTTGATGTTATTCTCGGTGCCATAATCTTCCCAGACCACGGCCAGGCGGCTGCTGCCAAAATTATCAATATCAAAGGGACCGGCGAAATTCTGGGAAGGTGAATCGTTGATGACAAAGGGCGCCAGCGTTTGATTCATGGAGACATCGTACCTGGCGGCATATATCCTGCCGCCGGCCTCATCACGCCATGCCAGATAAACACCGCCGGCTCCGTCCGGGGCCACACATGGCTCAATCAAATCGAAACCGTCACTGCGGCCGACAAGCATTCGATTGGTGGAGACAATA
>JBFMFJ010000186.1:0-6960 GCA_040752235.1 Candidatus Zixiibacteriota bacterium
ACATACTACTGGCGCGCCAAAGCCAACAACAACAGCTACTGCGCCACCTCGGCCTTCTCCGTGCAGCCGTCGCCTCATGCCTATCCCAACCCGTTCAAATTATCCGAAACCGATGAAGTCCGTTTTGCCGAAGTTCCGGACGGCGCCAAGGTGGTGCTGATGTCGGTGTCGGGCTCGACAGTGCGGCAGTGGAGCAACGTAACCGAAGATGATCTTCGATGGGACGGCACCAACGAGTCGGGTGATATGGTGGCTTCCGGGACATATCTCTGGTTTGTCGAGGGAACCGATTTAAGCGGTAAGATTGTACTGATGAAATGATATCTTTTCGGGGGCTGAGATTTATTTTTTGTAAAAAAAGACATGATTTCTTACGAGTTGACAGTGGAATAGATTGCATATCAGATTTTCACCGAAATTTCCTTGTAATATGTTGTTTATCATAAAATTACGTGGAATTGGGTTTGTTTTCCTATTTTTAAATGTGCTGCATCTTTTTTGTTGTGAAATTGTAATTGAGGGGCCGACCTGTGTGTCGGCCCATGTATACCGGGAAAGGGCGCACATGGGTGCGCCCCTACGATTGATAATGATGTAGGGGCGGGGTTTACCCCCGCCCTTGTTTGTGGTAAAAGGGCGACCACGAGGGTCGCCCCTACGGTTATTTTCGCAGAATGGTGTAGAATTTGCAGGTCAGGAGCCCTGTGCTCCTGACAATTCAAAAGTCGCTTCCCGGCATAAAATATCCCACCCCAAGGGGTGAGGGACCGGAGAATGATTGGAGATGTAGGGACAGGGCACTGCCCTGTCCGTGTATGATCAAAAAGGACAGGCCGGTGTCCTGTCCCTACGGTTACTTTGACGAGATAATGAATACCGAGCGTAATCATAGCATGTTGCCTCTATAATACCTCCTTCGGACAGGTTTACAATCAAAGTGGTGGGGTTTTTGTAATTAACAGGATGAATGGAAATTTAAGATGGCAGGAGTCAAGAGACTCCTTACCTACTGGTAATTGAACTACGAAACTCAGGAGACCTGTGGACATCTGCGGCCCACAGACATATTGTATTTCAGCCGCCGGCATTCATAGGAGGATATTCCAGATGCTCTTCAAAATAAATTTTTAGCATTTTCTTTTCTGCCTCGCGCGGATTTCCAGTTTTGCCCAGCATGATTTTGATTGGTCCAAAATTATCGATAATATATTTATATCTAATCCAATTCAACTCTGACCCTTCTACTTCCGCCCAACGATGGAGCCTTTCATATAAGGTGTTTATTGTTTTGCCGATATAAATAACATTGCTACTTCCGTGCATTCGGGGAATTCCTTTATCAGTTAACCACATATATACAATGCCGCGTTCACTTTTTGCCAAAGGGCTTGAAAAAAGACTCCTGAATTTTAATTTAAATTCTTTATCTGTCTTTGAGTCTATTAAATCATTAATACAAATGCTCTGTTTAATGACTTTACCAAACAAGTCAAGGCCATTCATAAAATTACCTCCGTTTCATTATTAGTTAGTATGGATTTTTTCAATCCTATGAATCTTGTTTGGTCGTATTGTGGCAATTCAAAGAAGTAATGACCAGTTAAAAAATAATATATTGGAATGGAAAATCAAGAAAACAATTGTAAAACCAGATGTCAGGAGCTTTCTTGCTTTGCTCGAAATCCTTCGCCCTTTGGGCTCCGCACTGCCCTGTCCGCATACGATCAAAGAGGACAGGCTGGTGTCCTGTATCTACACTCAAGTTGTTGCCAATAAGCAAGTTATGTGCGGTGTGGGGCGGGTTGGGCAGCTTGTGGTTCGGCTGTCAGCAGACCTAAAATTATTTTGAAAATAAAATTTCTATTTTGAAAATTCTGTTGATTTCGTATTTGGACTGGGTTATTATAGCCCGGTTTGTTTACCGTATAAATAAGATAATGGAGTAAACGAACGATATAAAAATGCCGCGGGGTTAAGGCAGGTCCAATATGTTTAGAAAATTACTGCCCCGGACGGGTAGTTTCTTTGAGTACTTCGAGCAGCATACCCGGCTTTCCAAAGAAGCCTGTGCCGAGCTTGAAGCCCTGGCAGCCAGTCCCGACAATCTTGAAGATCGGGTGGGCCATATCAAGGATATCGAGCACCAGGCGGATGATGTGACTCGTCAATGCATCGATGCCCTTCACAACACTTTTATCACTCCGATCGATCGGTCGGATATTCATCGTTTGATACGCCGACTCGATGATATAGTCGATACGGTCGATTCGGTGGCGGCGCGGATGCTGATGTACCGGGTGACGGTAATTCGGCCGGAAATGAAGCTTCTTATAACAACCTTGATTGAATCGGTTGATGGGATTAACAGCGCTATCAGGGGACTTCCTGAACTCAGGAAGAAGGGAGAGGAAATCCAGAAGTATTGCTGGGATGTGTATGATGCCGAATCGAGAGCGGATGCGGTACTGAATTCGGCCCTGGTACACCTTTTCGAAGAAGAGACCGATTCGATTAATATTATCAAGTGGAAGGACATCCTGGAGCGCCTGGAGCGGGCTACCGACCGCTGTCAGGAGGCGGCGCACATCATATCCGGTATCGTCATCGAGGCATCATAATTATGCCGCCGCTCATATATGTTATTATCGGAACCGTGGTTATCGCTCTCATATTCGATATCATCAACGGTTTTCATGATGCCGCCAATTCGATTGCCACGGTGGTTTCGACCCGGGTTTTAAGCCCGCAGATTGCCGTTCTCTGGGCGGCTTTTTTCAATTTTGTAGCGATGTTCGTTTTTGCGCCGCGCGTGGCCGACACGGTGGCCAAAATAGTCCATATCGACGGGACCGACTCGGTGTATGTATATGTCGTGCTATGCGGTCTGCTGGGTGCAATCGTCTGGGACCTCATTACCTGGTGGCTGGGATTGCCGACTTCATCGTCGCATGCGCTGATCGGCGGCGTGGCCGGCGCCGGACTTACCTACCGGGGATTTGACGTAATACGCTGGGATAATATATGGAAGACAGTCAAATTTATCCCGCTGGCCCCGATAATCGGGCTGCTTCTCGCTTTTGTCATTATGATTGCCGTTTTCTGGATATTCCGGCGCTGGCGGCCGAATTCGGTAGATCGTCTGTTCCGCAAGGGTCAGCTTCTCTCGGCGGCGCTTTATTCTCTCGGTCACGGGGGCAATGATGCGCAAAAAACCATGGGCATTATCATGGCGCTTCTTATTGCGGGCGGGATGATGAAGCCGGACACGCAGCTTTCCATCACCCACTGGAACACTTTATGGATCATTCTTTCCTGTCATCTGGCCATGGCTATCGGGACGGCGCTGGGAGGGTGGCGGATTGTGAAGACAATGGGGATGAAGATCGCCAAACTTCGCCCGGTCGGCGGATTCTGCGCGGAGACATCAGGTGCCGCCACGCTTTTTATGGCGACGCATCTGGGAGTGCCTGTTTCGACCACTCATACAATAACAGGATCCATTATCGGAGTCGGGGCGACCTCAAGACTATCGGGAATTAAATGGGGCGTGGCCGGGCGGATTGTCTGGGCCTGGGTCCTGACGATTCCGGCCTCGGCGCTTATTTCCGCAGGATGCTTCCTTATTCTGAAATATCTGCTGCCCGGATTTTGAAATATGCGGCGAAGGTCCCCCCGCCCGCCAAAAGTTGCTAAGCATCCCCAAATGATTCCGGGTTTTTATGCCCGGGAATCGTCTGAGACCGCCACACTAACCAGCCCATGAAAACAGGCAGAACCGCTCCATCCCGCAATAACGGGATTACGGGTACTGCCCTGCAAAAGACTTTGACAAAATAAGCAGAATGTCAGGAGCTTTCTCGCTCCGCTCCCTTCAATGATTCAGGGTCCTCGACGAAATCCTCCGCCCTTTGGGCTTCGGCTCCTTCATTTTACTCAGGATCTTCGACAGGACTCCTGACCTGCCGCAAAATCCAAACCATATTCCGATTGACTTTTTTGGGCAAAGTCATATATAATTGCAGGACTTAAGGCGGCAAATAATCATTTTCTTATAGGTGAAAAAATGGCAGGACAAAATTTAGTCGAAAAAATAGCGCAGAAACATGCGGTGGGGCTCGATGAGGGACATGTCGTCCGGGCGGGTGACTATCTCTCGATTCGTCCCGCCTATGTTATGACTCACGATAACTCCGGGGCGGTGATTCCCAAGTTCAAGGGAATCGGGGCCACCAAAATCGCCAATCCGCGACAGGTGGTATTCACGCTGGATCATGATATTCAGAATAAGACCGAGGAAAACCTGGCCAAGTATGGCAAAATCGAGGCTTTCGCCAAGTCGATGGGAATTGATTTTTATCCGGCCGGGAGAGGTATCGGACATCAGGTAATGTGTGAGGAAGGTTATGCCTGGCCCGGAACGCTGGTAGTGGCCTCAGACAGCCATTCCAACATGTATGGCGGCCTGGGATGTCTGGGAACGCCGGTGGTGCGAACTGATGCCGCCTCAATCTGGGCGACCGGGCGGACCTGGTGGCAGGTGCCGCCGGTGGCGAAGGTGGAACTGAAAGGGAAACTTCGCCCGGGCGTGACCGGCAAAGATGTGATTATCACCCTGTGCGGTTTTTTCAACAATGATGAAGTCCTCAATCATGCGGTTGAATTCGGAGGTGATGGAATCGCGGCGCTTTCGGTGGATCAGCGGCTGACGATAGCCAATATGACGACCGAATGGGGCGCTCTGGCCGGGATTTTCCCGATTGACGATACGACTATTACCTGGCTCAAAAAGCGAGCCGAGGCGATTGTCAAACGCGGACCGGCGCGGGTACCGTCTGATGCCGACGGCGGTGAATTTCACCCGCGGATGAATCCAAAGCGAATACATGAACTTGAAGCCGGCAAACCGGCGGCAGATAGAGACGCCGTTTATGCCAAGGAACTAACACTTGATCTGGCGACAGTGCAACCGCATATTTCCGGGCCGAATACGGTCAAAGTTATGGCATCCGTTGCTGACATGAACAAGAAAAATATCAAGATACATAAAGCATATCTGGTATCCTGTGTCAACAGCCGCGTTGAAGATATCGCCGAGGCGGCGGCGGTGGTGAAAGGGAAGAAAGTCGCTCCCGGGGTGGAGTTTTATATTTCGGCGGCATCCAATGAAGTGCAGGCCGAGGCCGAAAAAAGGGGCGACTGGCCGGCTCTTTTGAGCGCCGGCGCGATCGAGCTTCCGCCCGGGTGTGGCCCATGTATCGGTCTGGGCAAGGGGACGCTGGGTGATAACGAGGTAGGAATTTCGGCGACCAATCGGAATTTCAAGGGACGGATGGGCTCGCGTTCGGCCGAGGCATATCTGGCCTCGCCGGCGGTGGTGGCGGCTTCAGCCATAGCCGGTAAGATCGAAGGGCCGGCCGATTTCAAACAGGCATCGCCAAAAGGTGAGATAAGGATACTCCAGAAAAAGGCGGCGGCGGCCGATGTGGTTCGGATAATCGAAGGATTCCCGGCGGTGATCGAAGGCGAGTTAATTTTCTGCCATCAGGATAATTTGAATACGGACGGCATTTATCCCGGGAAGTACACCTATATCGATGATTTCACGGCTGCCCAGCAGGCTGAGGTGGCGATGGAAAACTATGATCCGGAATTCCAGAAACTGGCGAAAAGTGGTGATATTCTGGTCGGCGGTTTCAATTTTGGGACCGGGTCCTCACGAGAGCAGGCGGCGACAGCGCTGAAACATCGTGGTATACGGCTGGTGCTGGCCGGGTCGTTTTCTGAAACATACAAGCGCAATGCACTAAACAACGGTTACCTTGTGATAGAGTCGCCGGAACTGGTGCGTGATCTGAAAGAGAAATTCGGCACGAAAAAACTGACGGTGCGGACCGGCATTAATGCCAGTCTTGATTTCAAGCTGTCAACGCTGGATGCCGGCGGCAAGAGCTACGCTATCAGCCCGGTCGGGGCGGCGGCACAGGAGTTGATCCTGGCCGGCGGCCTGGAGAACTGGGTCAAGGAAAGGCTTAAAGGTTAGTATAGAAATAACTGAGGCGGGTAATCTACCCGCCTCTTTTGATATGAAATATTTTCAGTTAGGATGACTTTTGGATCAGCCGTCCAAATTACTCAATAAAAATTTCTTTCTTCTCTGGCAGGGGCAGTTTGTCAGCCAGCTTGGCAGCCAGGTGCATGGTATAGCCATGATGTTCTGGATCAAGCACGCCACCGGTTCGGCCACCCTGATGGGGACAATCATGATGCTATCGATGCTTCCCGGGGTCATTTTCGGACCGTTAGGCGGCACCATTGCGGACAATTTTTCCCGCAAGAAAATTATTGTCGTGAGCGATATCCTTTGCGGAATATTGGTTCTGGCCCTGGCGGGAATACTTTTTTATTCCCCCGAGGATGTCTCAGTGGCAGTTGTCTGGCTTTTCGTAATCGGGATAGCCATGGGGATTATCAGCGCTTTTTTCCGACCGGCGATATCGGCGGCCATACCGGATCTGGTGCCGCGCGAGAAAATCGCGGCGGCGAATTCGATGAATCAATCATCCTTTCAAATATCATCTTTGCTGGGACAGGGGACAGGGGGCGTTTTGTACAGAGTGCTGGGTGCGCCGGTGTTGTTCCTGTTTGACGGTATCACCTACCTGTTTTCTGCGGTCAGCGAGATGTTCATCACCATACCGCAGAAAATCCCGGAAAAGACGACCGGTTTCAAACCGATCATGAAGAAGTTTTCAACCGACACCGGGATTGGAGTCAAATTTGTATGGAGTAACAAGGGAATGCGTGCGGTTTTTTTCACCGCCACGCTGCTAAATTTCCTTCTGTCGCCGCTAATCGTGCTTCTGCCGTTCTATATCGAGGATCATCTGCAACTGACGCCGGACTGGTTCGGGTTTTTGATAGCGGCAAATGGAGTCGGGGCGCTCATTGGATATACCGTAG
>JBFMFJ010000187.1:0-6922 GCA_040752235.1 Candidatus Zixiibacteriota bacterium
ACCCGGTTATATCCAGCCACTCCCTAAGATGAAAATTCGAACTCAAGAGATATGAGAACTGGTTTCCGAATTTATAGTCTTCGTATTCGGTTGTGAGTAAGTAGATGCCGCTCAAATAAAAATCGACCGGCTCGAATCCCTGATAATATGATAGAGAAAAGTTATAATCCCAGGAACCGGTCCCGGGCTGTAGCTCTTCCGGTAATGTAAAATTAAAGTTTTGCCGGTCGGTAGCCCCGGTCGGTATTTTGACACCGAATCCGACTGATAATTCCCGGAAATTGACAAAGCTTCTCGCCAGAGGGCTGTATCTGGCGAAGATTGTAATATCGCTCAAACCATCAGTTTTGTTATTAGCCCATATATCAGCCGCAGGAATATAGAGGTCTTTATACTTCCAAATATATGGAATAATGGCGCTGACACCGAATTTCGGCAGGATACCATAGGCGAGAGTCAGTGTCGCCCTTTTCCAGATTGCTTTAGTCAGGTTGGGGTCATCTATTTCATCGGATCCTTCATACTTGCTGGTCGAACGAAGATATTCGTAGTGCAGTCCGATCTCGAGTGTGTGCGGGAGCGCGACGGTTTCTCCGAGCACGCCCTGCTGAGGAACCGCCGGGGCGCAACAATTCTGCCCATAGGCAGTGATGGCGAAACCAATAGCGAAAATAATGGCGGCACTTATGATAAATCGGATATTCAGCGATTTCATGGCGTGATCCAGATTTTTATGCTGTCAGTGTCTTTGGCGCCATGGATGTCGGTTACCATGGCGATCACCCAGGCCGAATCCATCGCGTCCATAGGGCAGCAGTTTATCAGGATAATCATATTGGAGAAACTTGACAGTGGGGCCAGCCAGCTTTCATCCGCCTCCCAGCTATAGCTAAGTGAATCACCATCGGAGTCCTCGGCCTCCGCCGTAATGGTTATGGTTCCATTGGATGCCATTGTATCCGGATCGGCAGACATCGACAAAATGACCGGGGCATGATTATCGGAGTTTACGGCGTTATCATCATCACCGCCGCACCCGGCCCAAAACAAACCTGCAATTATAATAAGCAAAATGATAAATAAGTATCTTGGTTTTGTATTCATAGCACACTCCCATTTATCACTTTTTCTTTATTTTAACGGGCACGGTTATAATGGTTGTATCTTTGCCCGTAAAGGCGAATGTCATTGACAGGCCTTTTATGTCGGGCAACAGTTCTTTTGCAGCAGGTTTGATAACGATATCAATATTTTTCTGCGGCGCCAGAAAGAGCGGGATATTGGCCGCCTGCAAAATATCCCCGGGCAAATGAGGCGTAGAAATCATCACTGTATCGGGCCCGGTATTGGATATATTAATGATACTGTCATTTGCCGGAAAATCATCTTCTAAAGACCATTGCAGTGAATTTGGAAATATTTTTATATCTCTGGAAGACTCATCATCTTTCAAGACATCAGCCTTAATCGTGAATTCATAAATTGCACTCTCCGGATTATCGATGATTACTTTCGTGGTTTTGGAAACCGGGCCACGATAACGTCCCGATTTGAAAGTCACTGCCACCGCCGCACTGTCGCCCGGTTCGATTGGTTTGTCGATCTCGGATATGCTGGTGCAGGAGCATCCGGTTTTGATTTTTTTAACCGTAAGGGGAGAAGACCCTCTGTTCCGGAGAAAGAAGGTGTGGCTGACCTCGGACTTTTGAGGTAAAAAGCCAAAATCCCATATTTCGGAGCCAATGCTGGGTTCGGCTTTGTCCTCGGACAGGGCATAATGCTGCATTGCTGGAAACAGGATAATAACAATTAGCAGAGGTTGAATGAGATATCGAAGAGGACGATTCTGAAGCATAGAGATCACCTTACGTCAGATTGGATACTCCCGTCTGTATGTTATATGCGGAAAAGCACGAAAAAATGCAAGCGAAAAGGCAGACAGATGGACAATTTGGCAGATTTTTGGCTATGTAATCGGGAAGAAAGGGCTTGTCTGATTTCAAATCATGACTATATTAAATGATAGGGAGTTTGAGCGCGATATTGTTGAGATCGGGCGAATTATCGGAGTGTGTTGTGAAGCGCAGCGTTAGTTACACAATTATCTTGTCCCTGTTTATTCTTTCCCAATTTTTTCCGACAGCATGCGGGATGGTTATCGGTGACGCCATTATCACCGGCGATACGGTATGGACGAATACCGACATTATAGAAATTGTCGATTCGGTGGTTGTGACCTCGACGGGGCATCTCACAATAGAGCCGGGAGCGATTATCTTATTCGATTTGATGAGCAAGATGAATATCTATGGACAACTCGCGGCCACAGGCGATGAAACCAATCGAATCGTATTCACGACAGTGGCAGATACTATCAACGGGTCGCCCGGGTCATCGAATATCTGGTATGGCATGGGAGCATGGGAGGGCGGCCGTTTGATGATGAGTTATTGCGACGTCCGTTATGCTTTGACGGCAGTATCCTTATCCCGGTCGGAGGGTGACTTTGACAATTGTGTCATCGAAAATTTTATGGGACATGGCTTTCTTATTGATGGTATCGATGCAGATCCTCAGATTGATGTAAGTATTAACGGCTGTCGGATAATTCAATCGAATCCAAGCATGAAGAAGACCGGCACAGGAATTTATGCGCTGCGTTCAGTCAATCTGTCGGTGGCCCACTCCGAAATCTCGGACTGCCGGCTGGGCATCAATATTTACAGCTTCAATACAAGTTCTCCGCATTATTCGTTTGTGCGGTCGGAGATCAGCAGACATTATGCCGACGGCATTTATATTCTGGGGAGCGGGTGAACGTGCGTCATTTTTCCGACCGGTTCGGTCGAAGAATGCAACCTGGCAGATAACGGGGGATATGCTCTCAGGGTTATCTCACCCAGCGATACCTCCACTATTATTAATGCCCGGAATAATTGGTGGGGCCACTGTGATTCAACATTGATTGAAGAAATGATTTTTCACCGGCCCGATAGCGCCACCTGCCCGACCGTGGATTTCATGCCTTTCGCCGATTCTCCCTTCGACATTACGGATACCGGTTCGACTGAAATCGAGGAGCCTGATCCTTATCTTTTGCCCGAGGGATTTGCCCTGTATCAGAATTTCCCCAACCCCTTCAATGCTTCGACGAAAATAAAATTCGAGGTTCCGCGTTCGGGCAAAATAACGCTGATTATATATAACACGATCGGGCAGAAGATTACGACTCTTGCCGAAGGTTACTATCACGCCGGATTGTATCAAATTGACTGGGACGGCCATGATGACCGCGGCAGGACGGCCGCCAGCGGCATTTATTTTTATGGTCTATTCGCAGAAGAATCCAGCTACTTCAAAAAAATGATTCTGCTTAAATAAAGTCTAATATCCCGCTGTTTTTATTAACCTGCTCAAAACAGCTTTCAATTTTGCCGGCTGCGTCTTTATGAGTCTGATTTTTTCGCTTTCATTGAAACGGGCATAAAGGACCAGTTTGTCTGTCAGAGCCTGCAGAAATTCATCAGATATTTGAAAATCGGATTCCATCAAGAGTTTTTGAATTATCAGAGTCCTGTTTTTTCGATCTGCCTTGGGGTCAAGACGACCGACAAAGCGATCGCAATACAGAATGGGATGGACAAAATACCCGCATTTTCTTTTTCCGGCCGGGACATAACATTCAAGTGCATAATCGAAATCGAATAATCTCTGTATTCTGTCACGCTGGATGATCATATTGTCAAAGGGCGATATTATGTGCAGGACGGAAGAAGATTTTCTTTTCTTAAGGAATTTTTCAGTGGTATTGGCGAGGGCATAATATTCCAATTCCGGCCTTTCCTTTATTCGGACGGGTATGATTTCTCCGGCATTCAAAAGTTCCAATAGCGGCTCATGGATAAGATCGTTGTCGGCGGCATGAATATGTTCACGGATTTCCTTTTCGAGAGCTATTCCATAGGCGGAAAGCGCTCGCCGGACCAGAAAACGGCCCAGTTCATTATCTTCCGGAATAGTCGTGTCGATGTTTTGCGGGAGAACGCGTTCGGTAAGGTCATACACCCGGTGAAAATTATTTCTCCTGGTAATCATCAGTTTGCCCTGCCAGAAAAGCAGTTCGAGGGCGACCTTGGCAGGGCGCCAGTCCCACCAGGTCCCTTTTTTCTTTCCCGCTTCAGGAATGAAATCCTTTGAGCCGAGCGGACCTTCCTGTCTTATTCGCTCCAGCACCGGTTCCATGAGATAATTATATTTTTCGAAGCGCTGTTTTTCCCATTTGTTTATTGGATCGGAAAATCGCCGCATTCTTGGCAGGTAGAAACGATAATCCTACATCGGCAGATATGAGGCGGCATGCCCCCAGTACTCGAAAATGCGGCGGTCCTCTGCCTGCAGTATATCCAGCATGTCCTGGGAGTAATCCGGGTTTCGCGTCCAGAGTGTATGATGGTGTGCCCGCTGAACGACCGATATTGTATCTATCTGGATATATCCCAGCGTTTCTATAGTCTGCGCAATACCTTCTTTACCTTTCGATGGCTTATATCCGCCGGAAAGCAACTGTGTGCCAAGGGCGATCTTTCCGGCCTGAGAAAGTGAAATTTCCATAGGTGTCTCCTCTATATAATCATAATAAATATAGTAAAAATATTTCCTCCGATCAACAATCACATTTTCGAGTGTGTTTTATCCGAATAAAAACATATTTGGGGACTAAGAAGAATAATCATTCCTGATTTCCTGGTAAATAGAATGGTAAAGAATGTCATTGAGACATTGTATTATGAAATATATCAAGGCTTCAATTTCGCGGATTCTGCTTTATAAATTTTAAAAATGATGCGTATAAATAATGAATATCATTGCTACATCAAAAGGGCTAGTCAACTACGATCATGAATTTCGCAACGGTAAAATATCTGATTTTTATTGTTTTTGTCTTCGCCATATACTGGCGACTTGGCCGCAAGAAACAGAATCTGTTTTTGCTGCTGGCCAGCTATTTTTTCTATGCCAACTGGGATTGGCGATTCTTAAGTCTGATCGTCATATCAACAGCGACCGATTATTTCAGCGGACTGATGATATATGGATCCAATTCGACCAGGCGAAGAAGAACAATTCTGATAATCAGTCTGATAATCAACCTTACCATTCTCGGATATTTCAAGTATTTCAATTTCTTTGCCGGTAGTTTTGTGGCTCTTGCTGATTCGGTCGGCTGGCATGTATCGTGGACAGCGGCCAAAATTATTCTCCCGGTCGGGATTTCATTCTATACCTTCCAGTCTATCAGTTATACTGTTGATATCTACCGGCGACAATTGGTACCGTCAAGATCATTTATCGATTTTGCCGCCTTTGTCGCCTTTTTCCCGCAGCTTGTGGCCGGGCCGATCGTACGGGCCAGGGAATTTGTATATCAGCTTGAAACCCGGCGCAGATTCAGCATCGAGAATCTTCAACAGGGGCTGACGCGGTTTTTGCTTGGTTTTTTTAAGAAGGCGGTTATCGCCGATACTTTGGCCATACATCTGGTCGATCCGGCCTTCGCTGATCCGGCATCATATACGTCGGGAACATTATGGCTGGCTCTGTTCGGTTGGACGATCCAGATTTACGCCGATTTTTCCGGTTACTCCAGTATGGCGATCGGGTCGGCTAAAATTCTGGGTTTCGATATTCCCGAGAATTTCCGCTTTCCGTATCTATCGTGGAATATTTCCCAGTACTGGCAGCGCTGGCACATGACCATGTCGCGATTCTTCCGTGATTATGTCTACATTGGTTTGGGCGGGAATCGGAAGGGGACGGTTCGTTCCATGATAAACATCGCCATCACGACATTTATCAGCGGACTGTGGCACGGGGCGGGATGGACCTTTGTCACCTGGGGATGGCTGCACGGATTTTATATCGTGGTCTTTCAGACCTGGCGTTCGTGGCGAAAAAAACTCGGCAAATGGAATAAGAATCCCGGTTTCCCGAATGTCATCCCGGGATGGATTCTGACCATGCTGGCTGTCTGCCTTTCTCGAATATTGTTTCGATCACCGAATTTCGCCACGGCGTGGGAGTATACAAAAGGTCTGCTCACTTCAGAAGGGAACTCTGTTATAGACCTGCCGCCTATCATCATAATATGTTTCGGGGCAATAATTATCGATCATATAGCAGGCTGGTTCATGGAGTTTCATCCCGGAATGGAAAAGAGAATTCCGGCTGTGGCCATGGCCGTGTTCTTTTCAGCTATTTTCATTTTTATTCACTATGCTTACCCGCATAATGTGCATCCCTATGTTTATTTCCAGTTTTAGGGGAAAGATTATGACGGAAAATGATGAAAAGAAAATATCGGCGTTCAGCCAACTGATTGAATACTGGAAACGGGCTCCTGTTCTGTCATACACCGTTTTATTTATTTTTTTATTTGAGTTTCTTATGATTTTTGCCGCACCGCATGTGATTCCCGATTCTACTTATATGTCCATTTATCTGAGCAAGTATGCCAGAGAGAATACGATCGAATATATACAGGACAAGGATGATTATAACGTCAGGGACACACTAATAGGGTGGCGCAATCGGCCGGGATGTGTCTATGAAAAGTGGCGTACTGATGACAAGGGTGCCCGCAGTACTCATGATTTCGATGTAATACCGAAGAAAGAAAACAGGATTATGTTTTTGGGAAGTTCGCTCATTAATGGCGGACCTTTTGTATACATTGATGAAACAGTGTCGGCGTTGATCGAGGACTCTCTGACTGAAGCCGTGAATTTCGGCGTGATGAGGTATTCACTCGATCAGGCCTATTTGTATTATTCGAAGCGACTGCATCGATATCAGGCCGATGTCATTGTTGTCGAGCTCTGCTCCATGCCCTGTGATGGGCTTAAGAACCAGTATATTCCTTTTC
>JBFMFJ010000188.1:0-6911 GCA_040752235.1 Candidatus Zixiibacteriota bacterium
TTTTTCGGCGGAAACGCCGCAGGTTATTTTTATGATGCGGGAGCAGCCCGGCCATGATAAATCAATGGAATGAGTTACAGCCGGGACATACTCCCGCCTCGCTCTATTAAAAGCCTCCCAGTCGTGGCTTGCCTGAGATAATATTGTGATTATTTTCAGGGCCTTATATTTTTTAGGGAGCGAGCAGCCCGTTCCCCCCGATGTCCGAAAAAATTGTCAACGGGCTATGAATCTCGCCCCTTTAATAAACCCGCCATACTAAAGCAGGTTTGGATTGACAGGTGTTGCAATGTCCTGATGTCGTGTCCCCTAATGCCTGTTAGCCCTGATCGGCCCGCAAGCTTCAAATTATCTCTCCTCTTTATAATCACCGAGCCGGGAATCCCAAGGAAGTTTCCTAACCCCCTCTCCCGGCTCGGTAACACCGTAACACTTCAACCACCTTGTGGGAACATAGAAACAACGTGGAGGTACTGATATATTAAGCAACTTCTGTACCGAAATTGAACAGGCGCCCACCACGACGATGCAAGCTGTTGAATAAATTGAACTTATGGCGTTGATTCAGTATTTGTATTTTTATCTGAGATTTTGATTCGCTGCGTAATTTACGCAGGAAAAAAAGAGTCAGTGCGTAAATTACGCACCAACATCCTGAGTGATGTCGTATTTTTTGATACGATACCGGACCGCCCCCTCGGAGATCCCCAGAAGCCGCGCCGTCTCGCGACGGTTCCAGCCGGTCTGCTCGAGCGCCTTGATCAACTGCTCATACTCATTATGACCGTTGGCCATAATCTGTTCGACCATTTTTTCAAGATTGCCCCCGGCCAGAAGGTACCATCGGTTGACTTCCGCCTTCAGCTCTCGAACATGCCCCGGCCAGGGATGATCGATCAGCATCTTCATGATATTGTCGAGATGTTTCCTTTCCGAAGCGCTTTCGAGTTTATGCCCCTTCGCCATAATGAAGTACTCGACCAGGGCACGGATGTCATCGGGCCGATCCGAAAGCGGCATCAGCTCGATCGGTATTTCGTTCAGGCGATGATACAAATCACGGCGGAAACGCCCCGACTTCATCTTGTCCTCGAGATCGTTATTGGTCGCCGCGATGATTCTGATATCGATCGGTTTGCGGGTATTGCTTCCGAGTTGACGGATGAATTTGGTTTCGATCACTTCGAGCAGTTTCGCCTGGAACTCCGGGGTGGCATCGGCGATCTCATTCAAATAGAATGTCCCGCCATCGGCCTCCTCGAGCAAACCGGTACGATTATGCTCGGCGCCGGTGAAAGCGCCCCGCCTGAACCCGAACAACTCGGCCTCGACCATGCTGTCCGGGATTGCCGCCGAATTGACAATGACGAACTTGCCTTTGCGCCCGGAACAATTATGAATGTACCGGGCCAACTGGTCTTTTCCGCTTCCGGTTGGCCCGGTCAGAAAGATCGTCATTGCTGACGGAGCAACATTCTCTGCGAGTTTTACGAGCTGCATCATCCGCTTATCCCGCACGATGAACACCGGCGGTTCCTCATCGGGATGCATCGATGCCGCCATCGGCTGACGGTACTGGATCAGTTCACGCTCGGTCAGTCTGATATAGTGCTCGATATTTTCAGACTTGAAGTACTCTTTGGCCAGATAAAGCATCGCCGCTTTCTCGCCGTTTTCATACAGCCCCGACATCGCTGCCAGATAGCGGGTCACGGCCAGTTCATAGCGGGATTTGACATAGACGAATATATCGATTGCCTTATCATACCATATTTTCGCCTGAGCGCCATTACCTTCACTTTGTTCTACCTGCGCAAAGATTCGATAACAGGCGGCGACTTCGGAGCGTTCTCTGATTTTCTCCGCGACCTTAAGAGCTTCCTTGGCGGTTTTTTGCGCCAGGTCGAACTTTTTGAGCCCCAGAAAGGCATCCGCCAGAAGTCTCTTGGTCTGAGAAATAAGGGCCGACTCGGGGGCTATTTCCAAAGATAGCTTGACGCCCGATTTCAGCATTTTCACCGCGTCATCATACCGCCCGTCGAGATTGTAAACCCAGCCGAGGTATTCATGACGCAGTGCAATCTCACGTTTAAATCCGGAGGGATATTTGTCAGTCTCATTAATAAGCCGAAGTGCCCTATCAATATTGCCAAGCAATGCCTCTACAATGCCAACCGCGAGGTAATGCTGGAATTGGTTATTCTCCCCGGAGATTTCTACGTCATGTTTTATGGATTCAAGGGAGGACAGGGCATCATTTATCAGACCCGTACGGTATTGCACCACGGCTTTATTTCTTGAGAAAACTACAATATTTGAGATATTGTTTAATTTCCGATTGATCTGGATACAGGTCTCGAGGTTTCGTACAGCATCCTGAGTTGCCCCTGTCTGGAATTGCACATACGATAACCTGCTTAGGACCAGTGACTTAAATTTCTCGTTGCCATATCGTTTGAAAATTAGATAGGCCTCCATCAGTACTTCAAGCGCATCAAAATAATTCCCTATCGATGTTAGATACCAGCCATAAAGATATTTCGAACGTGCAAAGTACTCATGGTTTGTGCCCGTCTTGTAGTATTCAATTGCACTAATTATATAACTCTCTACATTATAGTCACTCAAATGCATCCTGACTTCAGATAATAATAGACAATAATGGGCATACGCCTCCTCAGATAAATCTGAGGATTTAATCTGCTTTAGCAATTCAATTGCTTGAAGATGCTTATTTTTTATAGTAAGCTCTTCAATAAGCCGCAATTGTTCCAATGAATTCTTGCCCATTATTAACCAATTACTATAAAGTCATAAATACTACTTTTATTAGAGCAATTTTTATTTCAACCCATGTGCCGAGATCACGCGGGGTTTCAGTGCCACCATTGGGAGATATTTTATTACCAGTCCCCCATGGATCATCATCCGGTGGCACCACCGGTGGCTCTAACCCATCATCAGGATCATCTCCATCGGTTTGTGACATCCCCGAATCCGAGCCTGGCGGGGCAGCGACAACGGCCGGCGCATACAGCATTACCATGAATGCCAGTAACACAATTAATAACCAAAGCTTTTTCATAAGCCTCCACTCCATTAATCAAGGGTTCCCGTGCATTAAAAAGTGTCTAAAGTGTGAGGTTTCCCAAATCATTGCAGTATGCCTCATTTGCCGACCTGGCGCATTTATAGCCAACCCTACTTTTTTTTGAGGCTTACCCAATGTAGAGAGAAATCACACCGAAATCTTCGAAAAGATCAAGGACGCTGCCGAAACAGGGTGAGCCTCCAGCTATGTCCAGTTTCCCACAATACACTAAAATAATGCAATATTTTAAAAATATGTCAAGAGGAAAACAGGCTCATTTGGCCGGTTTTTGCTCAAATTGGGCGATTTTAGCCGTTTTTGAGGCTGTTTTCGCCGCCCAATTACCGATTTCGATGTCTTCTATGACCGAAATTGTCAGATTTATCCCCGGCCGCTGACGGTCAAGGCCGCCCACAAACTTAAAATAATCTGACGTCGTTTGACAGTGTAGCCGATTATTATTTCTGAAAAAAGAAAGAACAGACCAATAAAGCCCAATTAACCACCAAAGATGAGGTGCCCCACAGTTTTATCAAAAAAAATGCCGGGCGGAAAAACCCGGCATTTTTTTGGCTATTGTCTTAATTCAATTAATAGTCATACTCGAAGCATACCTGCGGGGCCGGCCCGCCATTATAAAGGTATTGAATTATATAAGTCGCATCCAGAATGTTTACAGCTCTGTCACATTTGGCATCCGCAATAACTACATCCGGCTCCGGCGCCGGTCCACCCTGATACAGATAAGTGATTAAATATGTGGCATCAAGTATATTAATCTGCCCGCTATTGTCAACATCTCCGCGACATACCGCAAGTAAAGCCCTTAATGGATCAACCATACCGTATCCATATTTTTGATCAGGCGGATCAGTTATAGTGATATAAAGATTTGGGTCGGCGGATTTTTTTATGATCTCATGTAGTTGGTCGTGAGTCAAATCCGGCCGACGGGCCAGAAGTAATGCTGCAACGCCCGCCGCAACAGGTTGTGCTGCCGAAGTTCCGCCGAATCTGCAGTTATAATCCACATCATTTGGGTCACCACAATTGTAGCTTGAGATAGAGCGATTATATCCTAGATCCCCCATTAAATCCGTAGTCCAAATTGGATTATCAATGCTTTGACCGGATGGGGCGACCACATCAACTTTGGCATAACAACTATAACCCCACACGCTATCATCCGGATGAAGGGCACCGACTGAAATCACTTCGGGATACATTGCCGGATAATAGGCTGTATCTGTTGGTACATTGCCAGCAGCGTAGAAAACCCCACACCCTTTGCCACCTCTGCCATTTATTACGGCCATTTGTATAGCGTTATGTAATACATCCTGTGGATATTTACTTCCCCAACTGCAAGAAAGAATATCCGCCCCATTTCCCCATGCCCAGTTAATCGCACCTGCAATCCTTTCTGTAGAAGCGAAATATGGATCGAAACATGATGGATAATCTTCATACCATAGTAGCGAGTCTAGAAATTCCGGAAACGGGAAGCCAGAACCGATTCTAATTGGCATTATCTTTGAGAGCGGAGAAATACCATATATCCCGGTATTAGGGTCGGTCATTAATTCAGAGTACCTATTATGCGATGCTCCAACAATTCCCGCTACCCCTTCACCATGCCAACCCCAGCCAGAAAAATTGCAGGGAGACGGATCATTATCCATATGGGCAAAATCATACCCGGCAACAAAACGATTTTCCGGTATATCCTCATGTGGCAAAAATCCTTGATCCAATATGGCCACTATTATATTTGTGTCGCCCTGTGTTATTTCAAATGCCTTATGTCGCGGCAAGGCTGGCGATGATTCAAATACCCGATGCATTGCCCATTGTTCTTGCCAGTAATGATCATAAATAAAATAATCATTATATTTAATACCACCCATAAAATTTGGCTGAGCGTAGATTGTCTCATCCAACTCATAATATATATTTGCAATTTCTAATAGAGTGAATGTTGAGTTCTTCTCGACCTGTAGCAAGAAGGATTTTGGGGAGTAAGGATCTTCTCCGATAGTCTCAACATCATAAACTGTATTGATACTATCAATAAAATCTTGCGAAATATTGTCATTAAACTTGCAGCAGAGTGTCCGACCAATAAGCATCGGCATATCAGATTGTATTATAAAGTAAGGATTGGCTATTAACACACGGACATCGGCATTCAATGAGTCAATAAATTCATTTAGGCTATCTCCGGTATTTATTCCTGCCACAATGAAACCATCGAAAATTGGCCTGATATGAAAGGAATCAATTCTTGGATATTCTAGTGCAAATTGTTCATAATTATAGGACATGCTATCGTTAAAAAGAATCATTACCTTGGTTGAATCAACAAGCAGAGGTATTTGTCTATTATCTGAATAATAATAATATTGACTAAATACCGGTTGGACCAAAATGGTCAACAGCAATATAAGTAATAGCTTTTTCATAATCTATAATTCCCTCCTCCGTGAGCTGCCCATTTTGATGTAACACAACCGGGCAGATCATGGAAATCATAAACCCCAATTACCTGAAAATTCAGTGCGTCTATCAGACACACATTCGTTTCATCTTTAAATTCGTTTACCGGATCAGCAATCAAATATTTATTATCATATGTTATTACAAATGAATGCGGTTGTCTTATTCCTTCATATTCGATAACGGCAACAGAATCTTCCGTTTCAGCATTATAGACATATATCTTGCCATCGGGTATCCCCGACCATGCTTCCATCACTTGCTCAGAAAAATATACATACTTACCGTCGGGGCTTATAACCGGTATCGCAGAAGCCATATCCTGAGATAAATATTTGATGACTCGTATCGAGTCAGAGTTGAAATCAGTTACCGCAAAGTAATAAGTATACAAGGTGTTTCCGCCAAGAAACAGTTTTTGATATGATGAAGAAGGATACTTTTCGAAGATGTTGACATTCTGATCAGATAATCTTTTCCTTATTGCCGTTCGAACGCCAGTGGAAATATCATATATAATCTGGTCGGTAACAAATTCGCTGCTATCGATATAAGTGTCCGATGCCGCTAAATATCGTGAATCATTACTGAAAAACGGCAGCATAAGTGTGGGAACATCATCGTAAATGAGGGTATGCTCCGGATAGATCCGCAATTCCCAGTGCCGGCTATTATTGTTCTTGCTGAAATAATAGCGTGAATCTCTTGAGAATACCGTCCATTCGCCGTAAAAGGACTCGGTTACCTTACGGCATTTCAGATCAAAAATATAGGTGTTCTCTTTTGTTGATATCGCCAGAAAGGCATCATCACCAATGACATGCATCCGATAAATGCTGCTTGTATCACTGATACTGTCAACATAGAAGGAATCAATGAACTGCTTGTTCTCGACCGAGAACACTTTTATCAGGTTTCCTGTCAATGGCGCGATAAAAAACAAATGTTTCGATTCGCTTGGCGGCGGCCCGACCGGATCATCATCACCGCATGATAATAAAAATACGAACAGGCCTATCATTACTAATGCGATGGCTATTATTGCCTTGTTTCTCATCCACTTGCCTCCTTCTTGATTTTACCTCTCGACATCATCCCTCAATGACCATCCTACCACCTCCTCGTCAGACAGATAATGTCAGGAGCTTTCTCGCTTCGCTCAAAATCCTCCGCCCTTGTCGGGCTCCGGACAGGGCTCTGAGGTTCCCCCAAAAGAGTGGACACTGAATTAAGCATAGATTATACTTATTTTAGTTAAGGAGGTGTCCGGAATGGGAGAAAAGCGGCGACAATACGACCGGGATTATAAACTATCGGCGGTGCG
>JBFMFJ010000189.1:0-6907 GCA_040752235.1 Candidatus Zixiibacteriota bacterium
CTCGACGAGCCGACCAACCATCTCGATATCGAGTCAACCATCTGGCTGGAAGAATATCTGCGGAGTATCGATAAAGCATATATCATTGTCTCTCACGACCGGATGTTTCTTTCACACACCATCGACAAGGTTTGGGAAATCGCCGGAAAGAAAATCGACCAGTACTTCAATGGCTTCGACAAATATCTGGTCGAACGTCAGGAGCGCCTGGATCAGATAATTCACCTGTTTAAACACCAGCAGGAAGAAATTAAGCGTATCGAGGATTTTATTCGGCGCAATATGGCCGGTCAGAAAACCAAACAGGCCCAGTCCAAGCAGAAATATCTTGCTCGAATCGAGCGTATCAGACTGCCGCATTCCGAATATAAGGCCCCGACTTTCATGGTCGAATCGAGCGGCCGTTCTTTTAACCTGGTCCTCGCGATAGAGGCTGCCGCCTTCGGTTATGGTCATCGTGTCTTGGTAAATGTCGTCAATCTCAACCAGTATCGGGGCGACAGGCTGGGCTTTATCGGCCCCAACGGCACCGGCAAAACGACCATATTAAAAACGATACTGGGTGAGCTGGACCCGATCGACGGCTCGGTCTCAATCGGGCAGAAAGTCGATGTTGCCTATTTCGACCAGGAATTATCCGAACTGGATGAGAATAACAGTATTATCGATGAGGTCTGGATGCTCGATCCACTGATAGAAGCGGGACGGCTGCGCTCTTTTTTGGCCCGTTTTGGATTCACAGGTGAGAATGTTTTCAAAAAAGTCGCCGTGCTGTCGGGCGGTGAAAAGACCAAGCTTTCCCTGGCCAAATTGCTGTTCAAGCCGGCTAATCTGCTGATATTCGACGAACCGACGAATCATCTCGATATCGACTCCCGCCATGCCCTCGAGGAGGCGCTCAGGAATTTCACCGGCACTTTGATCGTGGTCAGTCATGACAGATATTTCCTGGATCAGGTCGCCGATCGAATTATGGCAATCGAGGGTGGTTTGGCTCGGATTTATAACGGGAATTACAGCTATTACAGACAAAAGAAGGACGAAATAACGGCTGTCCCGGTCAAAAAAACGACAGCCCCCGAAAAAATTCAGCAATATGTTGAATTTAAAAAATTGTCGCAAGCTAAAGGCCGGATAAAAAAAGAACTGCGCTCGGTAAAGTCGAATATTGAAGATCATGAAAAGACCATTGAGCGGCTCGACCGGGATATAAGATTCAATATCCCCCGGTCCGACTGGCAGAGACTGGCTGATGTTTCAGGTGAAAAATCTTTGATTGAAGATGCATTATTGGATTTATATTGCCGATTAGAAGAATTGGAGAAGCTGGATGCTCAATATTCTGACTCTGACGGGAAGCCCGATTAAAGGCAGTTCAACGAATCTGCTGCTTGAACATATTGCCGAAGGCATTATACAAAGCGCCCCACAGCCGGCGCATAATGAAATCATCATTCTGAATAATTATCAGTATCTTCCCTGTCAGTCATGCGGCAAAAGCCCTGAGCCCGATTATTGCTTTTTCAAGGATGAGATCTACCCTGTTTATGATCTGTTGATAGACTGCGATATTGTCTTATTCGGTTCGCCCATATATTTCGACACCATTTCGGCCCAGTCCAAATTGTTTATTGATCGATGCAACTGCCTTCGGCCGGCCGACTTTTCCGAAGAGTCGGGGCATCATTTCAAAAAAATTCTCACAAAAAAGAGATTGGGCGCCATGGTGCTGGTCGGGGGCGATCGCCAGCAATTCGAACATGCCCGCGTAGTGATTGCCGGCTTTTTCAAATGGGTTGAGATAAAAAATTACGGGGCAATTACTTATAGCGGCACCGGCTGGGAGCAGGGGACGGTTTCGGGGAATGTCGGCAAGCTGAAAGAAGCCTTCGAAATGGGCCGCCACCTTGTGACCGGAATCAATATCAACGGTGGTTAATTTCTGACAGCGTTTGTTTTTACAGGTCTGCATTAAATTAATCTCTTTTTTACCGAACTTTTTTAATAATAAATCTGTTGATTTATTTAGCTTGCGTTTTGGAGTCTTTTAATTATATTTGGTGGCTAAATTAGGAAAATGAAATTTGATCTTGAGGTTATGAAATGAAACCGAAGATACATCCTCAATATTTCGACACAACGATCACTTGCGCCTGCGGGAACGTGATTAAGACCAGATCAACGGTTAAGGATATCAGAGTTGAAATCTGTTCTAATTGCCACCCTTTCTTTACAGGACGACAGAAACTGGTCGATACCGCCGGACGTATTGAGCGCTTCCGCCGAAAATACGGTTTGGACAAGGACAAGAAAGCCAAGTCTGCGTCCAAAGACTCCTAGACAGTTTAGACATTAAGAGATCGATATTTCCCCCATCATTACCTTGGGGGAATTTCGTATTGTCTTGTGATGTATGTCGTGATAATATTTGTTTTGGAGTTATGAGGTCAAAATGCCGGATTTGAATGTTGGCGGTCAGGCGGTTATTGAAGGAGTGATGATGCGTTCGAAAGACCGTGTCTCCACCGCGGTGCGTATCCCTTCAGGCGAAATACTCGTCAAAACCGATGAATACATTTCATTAAGCAAGAGATTCCAGTATCTTGGCTGGCCCGTTTTAAGAGGTGTTGTGACCTTTTTCGAAATGCTTATTATCGGCGTCAAAACCCTCAACTTCTCGGCCGATATTGCCGTCAAGGAAGTCGAGAAGGAAGAGGCCCGGTCCAAGGGCAAGGAATATGTCCCGACCGATAATAAGCATACCGACCTGGCCCTGATAGGCACGGTGGTTTTCGCCCTGGCGCTCGGCATATTGATTTTCTTCTTCACTCCCATTGCTATCGCCTCGCTGCTGGGTATCGAGCGTGACGCTTTCATTTTCAATCTTGTCGCGGGGGCGGTCCGGGTCATTTTGTTTTTGGCCTATGTCTGGCTGATTTCGCTTTTCGGCGAGTTCAAAAAGGTTTTCCAGTACCATGGCGCCGAACATAAGTCTATTTTCGCTTATGAAAACGGCGAGGAGCTGACTACCGAAAATGTCGCCCGGTATACCACTTTCCATCCCCGCTGCGGTACCAGCTTTATCCTGATCGTGGCACTGTTCGCAATTTTAATTTATTCGATATCTGATTCTATTTTCGCTCTGATTATGGGCTATCCGCCCGCCTTGCTCACCCGGTTTGCGGTGCATTTTTCCCTGCTTCCGCTGGTAGCGGGCGGCTCCTATGAGCTGCTTAAACTGTCCGGCAAGACTCGCGAAAATTCCGTCACCAAGGTTCTTATCCAGCCCGGTTTGTGGCTGCAGCGCATCACCACCAGGGAACCTTCCGCCGAGCAAATGGAAGTCGCCATTGTCGCCCTCGAATCGGCTTTGGGCATCGAAGAATCAAAAATTTCCGTCAATAGAACTTGCCTTTAGCTTTTCAAATTTTTATTCTGATAACTCATCATCCAACAGGTGAATACTATGCTTGATATTTTAGAAAAATATGAAAAACGCTTTGATGAAATAAATAATATGCTGCTTGATCCGGCGGTTCTCTCCGACCAGTCAAAACTGAAGGTCATCTCCCGTGAACGCAGGCAGGTGGAAGCGGTCGTCAAGGAAGCGCGAATATACAGGAAATGTCTTAGCGATATTGCCGGAGCCAAAGAAATTATCGCGCAGGGTGAAGATCCTGAAATGACTCAGATGGCCCGAGAGGAACTGGAATCCGCATCCGAGCTGCTTGATAAGACCGAGGAAAAGCTCAGTCTTCTTCTCTCTCCCAAGGATCCCAATGATATCAAGAATGCCATTATTGAAATCAGGGCCGGCACGGGGGGCAACGAGGCGGCTATTTTCGCCGCCGATCTCTATCGGATGTATACCAAATATGCCGAAGATAAAGGCTGGAAAACGGAAATACTCTCTTCTAATTACATTGAACTGGGCGGTATCAAGGAAGTTATCTTCATGGTCAAGGGTGACGGCGCCTATGGCAACCTAAAGTATGAGTCAGGGGTGCATCGCGTTCAGCGCGTTCCGGTCACCGAATCGCAGGGACGTATCCATACCTCGGCGGCCACCGTGGCGGTACTGCTTGAAGCGGAAGATATCGACATTAAAATCGAAGAGAATGATATAAAAGTGGATGTGTACCGCTCATCCGGTCCGGGCGGGCAGTCGGTCAATACTACCGACTCGGCCGTTCGGATCACGCATTTGACGACCGGTCTGGTGGTGACCTGTCAGGATGAAAAATCACAGCATAAGAACAAGGCCCGCGCTTTGCAGGTTCTCCGCGCACGGCTTTATGATATGATGCTCGAGGAGCAGAACCGCGAGATCGCCGAAGAGCGCAAGCTAATGGTCGGTTCCGGCGATCGCTCCGCCAAAATCCGCACCTACAATTTCCCCCAGTCCCGCGTAACCGATCATCGTATCGGACTGACACTGTACCGACTTGGCGAAATTCTTGACGGCAATCTCAATGAATTAATCACAGCCCTGCAAAAGCATGATCAGGAGGAGAGGCTTAAAGCTTCTCGCGCTTGAGATATTCCTCTAATTCCATAGGGTCGATTCAATATTATGTTTTTAGGTCATTTTGGCGCCGGCTTTGCCGGGAAAAAAATCGCACCCGGGGCCGGATTGGGCATATTATTTCTGGCGGCAATATTGCTGGACTTGCTCTGGTCGCTGCTCCTGATAACCGGTACAGAGCATGTTCGAATTGTACCCGGCATTACCACCGTCACTCCCATGGATTTCTATGATTATCCCCTCAGTCACGGACTGATCATGGTAATAATAATCGCGGCGTTTTTTGGCATGATATATGGGCTTATTAAAAGAAACCTGCGAATGGCCATAGTTTCCGGAATCCTGGTCTTCAGTCATTGGCTGCTTGATTTAACCGTTCATCGACCCGACCTGCCGTTAATAAAAGGCAGTACTACCGTTTTCGGCCTGGGGCTTTGGAATTACTTCATTATCGGCGTTCTTTTCGAACTTATACTATTTATAATCGGGCTGTTTATGTACATCAGAGTCACGCGGGCGATCGATAAAATCGGATCGTATGGACTATGGATTCTGGTAACAATACTTTCAGGCATATGGCTCGGAAGTATCTTTGGCTCGCCCCCGCCTGATGATCCGATAAAAATAGGCCTGGTCGGCTTATCTCAGATTTTATTTGTTATTATTGCCGGATGGATTGACCGGCACAGAAAGACTGTGCCGATCCATTGATATCATTTTTTAATTCCGCTAAATATTTCCCGCTTTAGTGTAGTCTATTTCCGAACCCAGTACGCTGTGTGGAATCAGATAGACTATCAGGGTGACAGCAGCGGCAAGGATAATCCAGAAACGCCCTTTGCCGTCGCTGCGGCTTCGCCAGAGAGCGACAAGCCAGAATAAAACGGCAAAAGCGGTCTTGGAGTCGGTCAAATCGCGGCCAAACGGCCAGCCTGTCCAATATTCGTTAAAAGCGAATTTTTGAAGCAATGGGCCGAATATTAATCCGCCGATAATCAGCAGAATTGTTGTCCAGAAAGTCAGGCTATACATTTTCGCGCCATTTACGATCGCCTCAAAACCGGCCCTGGTAGCCAGCAGCATGCCCATGAAAATTATGATAATGTGAGGGATAATGATAAACGCCGGAACGGCACCTTTAAATCGAATCACAACCGGTTTTTCACTTAATTCATACCGGCTGCCATTGGCATCAACCAGTGTCACCTGATACATAACCTTTCCCGCTGGTGGTTGTTTGGGAAGAGTGACAATCAAATTCTCGCCGTCCCTGGGTAATGGCAGGACACTCCAGTCATCATAGCTTTTATATCTTTTAAGTTTGACTTCGCCTGAAATATTTTGATCGGGCACTTTTATTTCCATGCGGGCATCTTCATCGGTGACATGAGTTGTCAAAAGGCGGTATTTGATTTTTTCACCGTTAATCTCGACCGAACCACGGATCGGGTAGGTCGGCCCGGTTAACCGTTGATAAACCACAGAACCAAGCGTGATTACAATCGCAATAATCCATAAAACAAGCGGCCGTCTCATTTAATTACTTCTCCCTTATTTATGATTAACCCTCAATTTGCTAAGTTACTAAATGATAATACGGATAACAAGTGTCTTTTTTTTAAGGGTGGCATTACTGATTATAATTTTATATATTGCAGCAATTATCAGGGATAAAAAATTATGGAAAATGAAAAATTAGCAGAAATGGCTCTGGAGCAATGTCGCTCGCAGGGTGTCGATTACGCCGACGTGCGCGTTGAGAGAATCGAAGATGAAAATATTTCGATATCGAACGGCACCGTCGAACCGCTTGAACAAACGATTTCCCGCGGTATCGGAATCCGGGTTATAAAGAATGGCGCCTGGGGATTTACCGCCACTGATGATTTATCCGAACAGTCCATCAGGGAAAAGGCTGTCATGGCGGCGGCTATTGCCGAAGCATCCTCTATTGTGAATAAAACGCCGGTCGCTCTGGCGCCCACTGATGCGGCTCACGAACAGTATGCCACTCCCTATGAAATTGATCCTTTTTCGATATCGGTGGATGACAAAATTGCATTCTTGATGGATGTCGATAAGGCCATGGCCGAAGCAGGCGGTGAATTGCTCAATACCAGAAACTGCTTTGCCAGTTTCCGCCGCAGACACAAATATTTTTGCTCGACGGAAGGCGCGGCAATTTCGCAGTATCTGATCCAGACCGGCGCCGGTCTGGCTGCAGGTGTTACTAAGGGACATCGCGAAAGTTATGAACGGTCATACCCGACATCGTCGGGCCAGTTCGAGTCGAAGGGATTCGAACTGCTCGAAGAATTGAAAATGAAAGAGGCGCTTCCGCAACTGGTCGAAGAAGTCAAAATGCTGCTCCAGGCGGAAGAT
>JBFMFJ010000190.1:0-6898 GCA_040752235.1 Candidatus Zixiibacteriota bacterium
GATGAAGGAGCCGTCCCGCTTCCATATTGAACCAGAGTTCCAGCCGGTTGGCAGGCAGCGACAGGTAATAATATGTAAAATCATAACCGGTCGTGGCGTTCGATTCGGCCGCACCGTTGCGGCTGTAAATCTCGTCGTATTCATTCTGGACGACATACTGCGATCCGGCCTTTGAAAGTGAATCGAGAATTAATTTAAGATCATCGATGTATTTAAGATGCTGTTCCAATTTTTCGGGTTCATTGAGTCGGATGTAACGAGTTTGACTCATGGCTTCGTCGATGGCCGCCCAGATTGAATCTTCTTTTACCATCAAATCTTTTTCTGCGGCATAATTCGTCGTTCCGACTTCCTGCGAGCCCTTGAACATCATGTGCTCGAGGAGGTGGGCGGAACCGATATTACCGATTTTTTCATAGGCCGATCCGGCCCCGACGCAGATGTATCCGGAAAAAACCGGGGCCGTATGTCTTTCGACAACCAGAAAGGTCATGCCATTGTCGAGCTTGAATTCCTGCACCGGAAACTGTAATCCATCATCCGTCGCCGAAACGACAGCCGGATATATTAACAGCAGTACGGTGCATAATCTCAATGCAAGTTTCATATTACTCCCTTTGTTTTTCTTTCAGTTCCACAATTATATTAAAAAGCTGATCCAATCCGGTGATTTTGTAATCAGCTTCAAGTTTGAAATTATTGTCGCGGTTGATCAGAACCGATTTGACATTCATTTTTTTCGCCATTTTGATGTCGACGATTGTATCGCCGACAAAGAGTATGCCGGATAGAGGCTCGGCGCTATACTCCAACGCTTTGGCGACGACCTTATCAGCCGGTTTATAGGCTTTCGTAATGCTCGATATGATAGTATGATCGAAATAATCCCATATCCCGAAATTTTTCAACTGCGTCACGAGAACATCATCATCGGCGTCACTGATTAAGACAATATTTATGCCATTAGCTTTGAGCCGTCTAAGTGTTTCAACGGTGTCATCGTACATGTATCCCTGTTTCAAATAGGCGGTGCGATAGAGTTCGACAACTTCATCGCTAACATCCGGCAAGCCGAAGCGAGCGGCGGTTTTTTGGGCTGTGAGGGCCAGGATTTCTTTGATGGTGTAAAACCTGACCGGGCTTTCATCGAGATAAATATCCATAAAATCATTTCTCAATGACTGGAAGATTTCCGATTCACGAGAGGCATCCAGTCTTTTGGCAAGCATATGAAGCCCCGATGTCCCGGTTACGAGGGTTCCGCCGATATCAAAAAAAACTGTATGTACCATAATTACTATTCTATTTCTTTGAGAAGCGAGTCGATCTTTTCCCTAAGCAGGTTTCTGATGCGGGCAAATCCTTTCGCCTGTAATTCATCACTATCATAATTACGGTCAGGATTGGGGATATCCCAGTGAATGTGTTTTGTACCTGGCGGGATAACGGGAAAACGGGTCATGGCGGAATTGCAGAGTGTTATAACGTAGTCGGCCCAGTCGAGCAAATCACGGGTCAGAAAGTCCGATGTCTGGCTTGATATATCGATGCCGATTTCGCCCATTGATTTTATGGCAACAGGATTAACGCCTATTGGGGTGATCCCTGCCGATTTGATATCGCAGGTGCTGTTGCTGAGATGGCGGGCCAGCCCTTCGGCCATCTGAGACCGAACCGAATTGCCGCTGCAAACGAAAAGGATATTGGCCATATATTTATTCTTTTATGATATTCTTACGACTGGATTTATATAAAGATGCATAAGATTTGCAATAATTGGAACGCGGCTATTCCATCCGGCCGTGGCATTTTTTATATTTTTTCCCGCTGCCGCAGGGGCAGGGATCATTCGGGCCGACTTTTTCGGCTTCCCTGCGAATCGGAGCGGCCTTGCCGCGTTTAGATGCTTCGGCCATCGGATTGGCTTCCTCGGTCTGAGTCGCGGAACCGAAACCCATACCGACCGTCTCCTGATGTACGGCGGTGACTTCCTTTTGCACTTCTCGGCGGCGCTCCTCGCGGGATTTTTCCGGCATCCGAACCTGCAGTTTATAAACCATACCGACAATGTCGCGATCCACTGTTTCTATCATTTCGGCAAAAATTCGGTAGGCTTCGCGTTTGTACTCGATCAAAGGATCGCGCTGACCGTAGGCGCGCAGGCCGATACCGGTCTTGAGCTGATCCATTTCATACATGTGGTCGCGCCAATGCCGGTCGATAGTCATCAATACGGCATATCGCTCGAGCCGGCGCATTATATCTTCACCGTACAGTCTTTCCTTCTGCTCATAGAAAGTCATAACCGCTCTGTGCACCTGTTCAAATAATCTTTCCTGAGTCAGACCGGGGATATCCTCCTGCCGAAATTCGAGATTGAGGAGGAAAACGCGCAGCAGTTCGGCCTTGAATTCGATCAGATTCCAGTTTTCGGGATATTCCTTGGCGGGACAATAGTTATCGATTATAGTATGCAGAACCGACTCAATCAATTCCAGGACTTCTTCTTTAATCGATTCGCGCTCAAGAGCAGCCAGACGACGATCATAAATGACTTCGCGCTGCGAGTTCATGACGTTATCATATTCGAGAGTATGTTTACGAATGGCAAAATTCTGTAATTCGACCCGCTTCTGGGCACGTTCAATGGCTTTATTGACCATGGAGTGCGTGATGACTTCGCCTTCTTCCACGCCCAGACGATCCATAATCCGGCCCAACCGGTCGGAGCCGAAAAGGCGCATCAGGTCATCTTCAAGAGAGAGGTAAAAGTGCGATGAACCGGGGTCACCCTGACGGCCGGAACGCCCGCGCAACTGGCGGTCAATACGCCGCGACTCATGGCGCTCGGTGCCGATAATATGCAATCCGCAGGGGACATTTTCGCGGCATTTGAGTTCATCGATATACGGGCAGATTTCGATATCCTTCTGCGGGTCTTTAAGGGCACAGTTTTCATGCTTTACCACCTCAGAGCCAAGCTTGATGTCGGTGCCGCGGCCGGCCATGTTGGTCGCGATGGTCACCGATCCCTTTTGCCCCGCTTTGGCGACTATCTCCGCTTCCATTTGATGATATTTGGCATTGAGAACATTATGTGGAATCTTGGTGCGTTTGAGCATTCGCGAAAGTGTTTCCGAGACTTCGACCGAGATGGTACCAACCAGAACCGGACGGCCGGCATTGTAACAGTCGATTATTTCATCGATGATGGCATTGTATTTTTCACGCCGGGTTCGATAAATGACATCATTGAAATCGAGCCTTCGAACCGGTTCATTGGTCGGGATACAGACCACATCGAGTTTATAAATGTCCCAGAATTCCTGTGCCTCGGTTTCGGCGGTACCGGTCATCCCGGCCAGTTTCTCATACATTCTGAAATAATTCTGCAAAGTGATGGTTGCCAGGGTTTGAGACTCGCTTTCTATTTTGACATTTTCCTTGGCTTCAATGGCCTGGTGGAGCCCATCGGAGTAACGTCGGCCCGGCAGGATACGGCCGGTGAATTCATCGACAATCATAACCTTATCGTCCTGCACGACGTATTCGACATCTTTTTCAAAAAGCGCATATGCCTTCAATATCTGGCTGATAGTATGCACCTTTTCGGAGCGTTCCGAATGCAGTCGATAGAGTTCATCAATCCTGGCCGTTTTTGATTCAGGCGTTATCGTGTCATCACCCTCGATTTGCGAAAGCGCTTCGGTGATATCGGGGATTGTGAATAATTCCTGTTCTTCGCGGGAGAACTGGCTGCGGCCGTTATCGGTCAGGTTAATGGAGTTTTCCTTCTCATCGATGACATAATAAAGAGTCTCATCAAGTTCGTGCAGTTTCTTGTCGCGCATGTAGGAGGCTTCGACCTGGTTGATAAGATTGAGAATCCCCGGTTCCTGGATCATCTTCAGATACTTCTTATTTTTGGGAGCACCCTTGCGGGCCGAAAGCAGCAGCCGGCCGGCCTCGAACTGGACATTATCATCTTCCGACTCCAGGAGATTTTCGGCTTTGGATATTTTTTCATTGACGAGATTGGTCTGTTTGCGCACCAGGTTTCTGACCGTCGGATTCATCTCGGAGTATCTTTTGTGAATCAGGCTTTCCACCTGGCCCGATATGATAAGCGGGGTTCTGGCCTCGTCAACCAAGACGGAATCGACCTCGTCAACGATGGCATAGTTATAACCTCGCTGGACACGATCTTCTACGGTCTGGGCCATATTATCGCGGAGGTAATCGAAACCGAATTCATTATTGGTGCCGTAGGTGATGTCTTTCCGGTATTCGATTCTCCGTTCGGCATTGTTCAAATCATTCTGGATACATCCGACCGTCAATCCCAGGAATTCAAAGATTTTTCCCATCCACTGGCTGTCGCGTTTGGCCAGGTAGTCGTTTACCGTAACAATATGCACCCCTTTGCCGTTCAATGCGTTAAGGTAAATCGGGAGGGTTGCCACAAGAGTTTTACCTTCACCGGTAGCCATCTCAGCGATTTTGCCCTGATGCAAAACAATGCCGCCGATAAGCTGGACATCGTACGGGATCATATTCCAGTCGGTTTTCAAACCGACCACGTCCCAGCTTGTATTGCATAACCGCCGGCAGGTATCCTTGACCACGGCGAAGGCCTCGGGCAGGAGATCATCAAGAGTCTCGCCCTCCTCGAGCCGCTTTTTGAATTCCTCGGTTTTGGCGTGGAGTTGTTCGTCGGTCAGAGATTGATACTGCTGATAAAACTCATTTATCTCGCCAACGAGCGGGCGTATTTTTTTGATATCCCGGTCGTGTTTGGTTCCGAATATTTTGGTAATTATATTTGTCATTCTTTATCCTATGTTTCCAGGGTAATGTGTCAATATATAACTTTTGTCTGTCATCTTCAACAGTATTTATATTTAACAAAAATCAGCATATTTCTGTTGATTTTTTTTTGAGGGAAACGTATTTTAAATTCGCAGGAAGAAGAGTTTCTTTATGTCCACATATTGAAGAGTAAATCTAAAAAATTATTGAAAATATTCCGATAATAATTATATCAGAAATTTAAACTCTTGTTATTTTTAGGGCAAAGTAATGAGGTCAGAAAAACCAGGCAAGAAATCGCACAAACGCAATGATTCCGTAAAGGGAAAGGATCGGGATCAGGAAAGGGAAAAGAAGATCAGGAAGAGCCAGAAGTCCAAGAAGAAGACGGATTGGCGTGATTTGCTCATGGAGGAAGACGATTATTTCCTTCCAAAACGCTAGGGGGATTGTAGTCCGGGGGCATGGGAAGGCCTTTATTGTAAGATCAGAACATAAAGATATCCCCTGCGAAATTCGTGGAAAAGTAAAGTACGATACTGATTCGACAACGCCGGTTGCTGTTGGCGATGAAGTATGCATTTCAATCAATCCCGACGGAACCGGGATGATTGAGAGTGTCGAAAAACGACGTTCAATGTTTTTTCGTCCCGCCAAGGGTCTTGATTCCAAAAAACAGGTCATAGCGGCCAACATCGACCGGCTTGCGGCGGTTGTTTCGGTTTTGCAGCCTCCTCTCAAGCCGGGTTTAATAGACAGGTTTTTGATTTCTGCCGAAATTGGAGGTCTGGAGCCGCTTGTAATTTTCAATAAAATTGACCTGGGAAGACCCATCCTGGTTGAGGAATTGAGGAAAGTATACAAAAATCTCGGCATAAGTTGTCATATAGTTTCCGCCATTACCAGGGAAGGCTGCGAGGAGTTGGCTGCAGATCTGGCCAGCCATATGACGATATTCGCCGGCCACTCCGGGGTTGGCAAATCGACCATACTCAATCGCCTTATACCGGGTCTCAATATCCGGGTTTCGCCCGTATCAGAAAGCACAGATAAGGGCGTTCATACCACCACCAAGGTTGAATTATATGAGTTACCGAACGGGGGCTATGTTGTGGACAGTCCCGGATTGAAGATCCTCGGATTGTGGGAAGTTAGCCGCACGGACCTGGCCGGCTTTTTCCCGGAAATGAGTGAATTTTGCGATAATTGCCGTTTTGCCGGTTGCAGCCATACTCATGAGCCGGATTGTGCCGTAAAACAGGCTGTATCAAAGGGCCAAATAGCCGAATTCCGGTATAAAAGCTATTTGACGATTTATAAATCTCTCTAAATCCGCCGATATTTTCGATTGTTTATTGTTTTCCGATCAGTTAAGATGATAAGAAATGTTACCGAACTATAGCAATACGGGATAACGTTATGGCAGGCAAAAACGTAGAATTCAGAGTAGGACTTCTTATCATAGCCGGACTTATTGTTCTGGGGGCGGCGATTTTCTGGATTCAGGGATATCGTTTCGGTCAGGATTATCAGCCCGTTCAGGTGGTTTTTCAGGAAGTCGGTTCCCTTGCCAACGGGGACCCGGTCATGGTATCCGGAATCCGCATGGGGAAGGTCAAGAAAATGGTTCTCCATGAGGATGGCGTAATGGTTACGCTGACAATCAGCAAAGAGGTCGATCTGAAGCAAGATGCCGTCTTCACAGTCAAAAATATAGGTCTGATGGGCGAGCGTTTTGTCGCGGTCAGATCAGGATCGTCCGACGAACCGCTGGATACGACTGTCCCGGCCCGGGGATTGTGCGATACCGGCATACCGGAAGTGATGGGGATGATGGGGGAAATGACCACTGAATTGCGCAATCTGGTGTTTGCCATAAAGAGTTCGGTCGCATCCGATGAAAACCTGGATAAGCTGTCCAAGGCCATCGGCAATTTTGAAAAACTTTCGGAATCGCTTGCAGAATATCTGGAACGCAATCGTAACAATTTCGATAAAGCCGCCGAGAATTTTCTGGCGGCATCCAAAGGATTGAAAACGTTGGTATCGGGAAGTACCAGTAAGATTGACTCAACACTGACCAGGGCTG
>JBFMFJ010000191.1:0-6893 GCA_040752235.1 Candidatus Zixiibacteriota bacterium
AGTTGTGCAGGCGCAGGCATTTTATGATGATTCCGGCCTCGTCTTCGGCCCGCATGAAATCGGTTTTATGACAATCGAGACCTTCGATAACACCCGCAGCTTCATGCCCAAGTACGATTACAACGGCCGGTTACTTGACGGAGAGAGAACCCGACCGATTCAAATCTGTGTCTGGTACCCGGCGGCTGGTTCGAATGCTGCCGGGTCGATGGTTTTCGGCGAGTACGTTTGTCCATATCCCGATGATTTCAGATTCAATACTCTCGTCGCCAATATGCAGGCCCGGGATCTGAATTATCTGACCGGTCTCATGAGCGGTGATCGGGGTATGGTGCAGGACCTCATGAATCTGAAGGTTAAAGCGGTCAAAAATGCACCATGGGCACAGAAGAAATTCCCGGTGGTCATTTATCACGGCAACAGTACATCCGGAATTTCCGAAAATCTGGTGTTGTGTGAATATCTGGCAAGCCATGGCTATATTGTCGCCGCGACTCATTCGATGGGCGCAAGAACATACAGCGCGCCAGTGTCGGAGGCGGACATTGAGGCCATGACACGCGATAAGGAATTCGCGTATTCGGTCGTAAAAAATCTGGAAAATGCCGATAAAGACAGGCTGGGGATCCTCGGCAGCGTTTCCGGCGGACTGACGGCAATGATGATGCAGATGCGCAATAAGGACGCTGATGCTGTGGCTGTGATTGATGGTCCCTCTGGTGCCGAAAATTTATCGATATCGGCCGGGAATATGGTGCATCTGAATTATAGAGATTTGTCCGTGCCGCTGATGCTTATTCATGGCGGAAAACCGGGTGATAATCATCCCCAGATTCTTGATTCGCTGAGATATTCCGACCGTTTTATCTTTGCCTGTGAAAACTTGTCCAGGACAAACCCTGGGCATGAAGTATTTTTTGTCGCAAAGACCTCGGAAGATGCTGCGGCGAGAGCGGCAGAGGAATTTCCTGAATATGAAACGGGTTGCTGGAAGATTCGGGAATTTTTAGATGCCTTTGTCGCAAAAGATGAAAATATGCTTGGTAAATTTAAAAATGAAATAGCGCAGCCGGCATCTGCCGATTTCGCTTATATGGGCGGACTCGATCTCCCGCCTCGGGAGGATGAGTTTGTCGAGATAATCAGAACCGAGGGTGGCGCCCGGGGAGTGGAGCTTTTCGAAAAATTCAGAAAGCAGGAGCCGGAATACCGGATTTTTCGCGAAGCGGTTATGAATGTCCTGGGTTATGAATTGCTTCGTGGCCAGCGGCTGGATGATGCCCGGGAAGTTCTTCGCCTGAACACCCTGGCTTATCCGAATTCAGCCAATTGCTGGGACAGTTATGCCGACGCCCTTACGGCCCTGGGCGATAATGACGGGGCATTGAAATGCTATAAAAAAGTAATGGAAGTACTGCCTAATGATACCGCCGTCGATCCCAGGATGAAGGAAGTAATTTTGAATAACGCCAGGGAGCGATTGGGATTAAATCAGGAACAGGAAGATTCAAATTAAAATATAAGGGGTGCAAAGACCATGTCCAAAGAATCATCTGAAATCACCAGGCGGAAATTCCTTACCGCCGCCTCGGCCGGTTTGGTCTCGGCCGGGTTGTCCGGAATGGTACCGGCCGCCGCGCTCGGCCAGGTTGCGGAAAAGAAAGAGGCCGAAGGTAAAAAGGAGATTATCCTCCGGACTCTGGGTCGGACCGGACTTAAGATGCCGATTATCAGTATGGGGGTAATGAATGCCAATAATCCGGAGGTCGTGCAGGCTTCGTATGAAATCGGGATCAAGCATTTCGATACCGCCGCCTATTATCAATATGGCAGCAATGAGCAGATGGTCGGAAATGTCATCAACAAATTGAAAGTCCGCGATAAAGTGATTATCGCCACCAAGATTCAGGCACCGGGGCAACGCAACGGGCTCGATCCGGAAGAGTCCAAAAAGAGACTGATTGCTGCTTGCGAAGCCAGCCTGCAGCGGCTCAAGACCGATTATGTCGATATTCTCTATCTGCATGATGTCTCGGATATCAAGGACATGAGCAATCCCGGAATCGTCGAGGGGATGAAGATACTTAAAGAGCAGGGGAAAGCGCATTTCGCTGGTGTCTCGACTCATTCCAATATGACAGGAGTCATCAATGAGGCGGCTCGTCTGGGAAACTGGGATGTTGTCCTGACAGCCATCAATTTCACAATGGCGGATGACGGGGATCTCTTGAGTGCCATTAAAAATGCCGCGGAAAAGGGGGTCGGCATCGTGGCGATGAAAACGCTGGCGGGGGGAAGCCGCTGGCCCAACCCGGAGACGCGGCGCAATTACAGCAGTTCCACCGTTACCAAAGCGGCCCTTAAATGGGCCTTGAATAATGAGAATATTACTACCAGCATCCCCGGATATACCAACTTCGAGCACATGAACGAGGATTTCTCGGTGGCGTTTGATCTTGAATATACGCCCGAAGAGCAAAAATTCCTCGAGGATAATCAAATCAAACTCGGCTTTGGTTTCTGCCGGCAATGCCGCGGATGCCTGGCCAGTTGTCCCAATGATGTCGATATCCCGAGCCTGATGCGGACTCACATGTATGCGGCGCAGTACGGCAACTTCCATCAAGCGAGAATTACAATGGATGATATTCCTAAAGAGTCGGGGCTGGCCGCATGTTTCGATTGCAGCTCATGCGTCGCAGACTGCGTTAATACGGTCGATATTGCCAGGCGGATCGGAGAGTTGAAACTGGTTTTTGCATAGAACAGAATTCATAGTCAAAATATACAGGGCCGATCGGACTGAATATCCGGTCGGCCATTTATATTTATGAGATTTTAGAAATTTCGTCCTATCAATTACAAATCGGCGGCGGTCCGCCCTTGTAGAGATAATTCATCAGATAGGTCACATCCATGAGATTTATTGAATTATCCGAATTTATATCACAACTGGCGAGCTGATCCGGCGCGGGGCCATGGCGGTACAGGAAGATCAAAAGGAAGATGACGTCCATTAAATTAATATTGTTATCACTGTTGGCGTCAGCGCAGATAAAATACGCGTTGCTGTAAATATTGGATACTTCCGACCAGTTGCCGGCATCATCCGCAGCCCTGATGGCAATATAATAAGTCGAATCCGGCTCGAGTCCTATAATAGTAAAACTATCCGCGTAGCCGGAAGGACCTGGAGTCGGGACTCCCGGACAAACGACCGCCTTATTCCACCATGATAGGGTGTCAAGACCGCAGTTTTTGGTCGAGCAGCGGATTTCATATAGACTGGCGCGGCCAATCGGTCCATCATCACCGGGGGCGGTCCAGTGAAGTTTTATGGAGGTTCCTTCCATCATCACGGTCGTTAATGAGAACGATGGACCTGAAAAAAGTGTGAGGAGAAAAGTTGAAAAAATAATTGTGTAAATAAGGCGGGTAATTTTGGGAAATTTTATTGACCTTCGGGTCATGGGTGCTGCCCCTTTGCTAAAAGATTCCATTCTTTCAAATTCTTCGCGAGTAATCGCTCTTTCTGTCAATCAACTTAGTAAAAATCAATCGTTAGCATCAGTCGATAGGCAGCTTACTCCGGAATTTGAATGAAAAGAGCCCCGATACCGCGCAGACTTTGGAAGTCATGATACCGGAGCGCCGAATCACAAAAGGACAGCAATATAAATTGCAGTTGTTATCAACCGTTTCCATAGTTTCCGATTTGTATATAATATATCAAAATGATTGATGCAAGAATTATGTTATAAAATTCACAAATTTTGCAAAAAAAGTTATTTGTAAGTTGCATAACTACATATAGTTGTGGTAATATTGGAAATAGGAAAATCTATAATAAATAGTATATTATTATTTTGAATGTCACAGGGATAAGATTCTCATTGACTTCGAAATGACATTCATTTATCAAGCTGACATACAATCAATTAACTGCAAACAAAGGAGAAGACCATGGGCAAAAATCATTTGAGCCGATGTTTAATTTCCATCATGATATTCATGATTATGGTACCAAGTGAGGCGGTACATTCCGCCGATAGCATCGATCAACCAAAAAAACAGGGCCTTGTGTCCGATCGTCAACCGTTTGTGTCCACTTTTTCCATTGTCGGCCGGGATTCGGTCACCGGCGAACTGGGTGTGGCGGTGGCCTCGAGGTTTTTTGCGGTTGGCAGTGTCGTCCCATGGGCGAGCGCCGATGTGGGTGCTGTGGCTACTCAGTCTTACGCCAACACCACCTTTGGCTGGCGCGGATTGGAGATGCTGGGAAAGGATTTAACACCCAAACAGGTTCTTGACAGCCTGTTAAAGACAGACGAAAATCCGACCCGCCGGCAGGTTGGAATTGTCTCGGCTGATGGAGCCTCGGTTACGTACACCGGTGATTCCTGCCTGGCCTGGGCAGGAGGAAGGCCCCGATTACGCTATTCAGGGGAATATTCTGACCGGCGAAGATGTCGTTATGGCGATGGAAAGAGTTTTCCTGGAATCACAAGGGACCCTGGCGGATCGTTTATTCGATGCGCTGATCGCGGGGGAAGCGATGGGAGGCGATTCGCGAGGGAAACAATCGGCCGCACTGCTTGTAGTTAGGGCAAAAGCCGGATACGGCGGCTATACCGATCGGGCCATTGATATCCGGGTTGATGATCATCCTGAGCCGTTCAAAGAACTGGGTCGGCTGCTGGTTCTGGCACAGACGAATTATTCATGGAATGATGCCTGGACGCTTTTCAGCGACGGGAAGTATGCCGAAGCGGTGGAGCCTATGGAGCGCGCGGCCAGGCTGGCGCCAGATTATGCCGAGGTTCTTTATGATCTGGCCTGTATCAGGCTCGGGGCGGGCAATAAGGACGGTGCCATCGAAGCGATTACAAAGGCATTGGCCCTAAATCCGAAACTAAAGCAGCAGGCTGCCGTAGATAATGACCTGGCGGGATTGAAGGACAATCCTGTATTTGAGGTACTTATCAAGTAAAGGAATAAAAATGCGCGGCAGGAATTTTTACATTGTCGATGTTTTCGCTGAGGATAAGTTCGCCGGAAACCAACTGGCTGTCTTTATGGATGGATCGAACTTGTCCGATGACAGGATGCAGGCCATCGCCCGCGAAATGAATTACTCCGAAACGACTTTTATTATGTCCGAGAAGGAGAATAACGGCGGTTATGATGTGAGGATTTTTACTCCGGCGGCAGAATTGCCCTTTGCTGGTCATCCGTCACTCGGAACAGCCTATATTATCCAGCAAAAGATTATTCGAAATAAAGTCGATGTCGTGCGTTTGAATCTGAAGGCCGGGCAGATTCCGGTCACTTTCAGTTATGTCAATGATAAACCGGATATTCTGTGGATGAAACAGAACCAGCCGGAATTCGGTGAGGTTCATGACCGAACCGAAATAGCCCCGCTGCTGGGACTTGATACCGATGACATTGACAATGATTTCCCGCTTGAAGAAGTCTCGACCGGTTTCTATACCAGTATCGTGCCACTCAAATGCATTGATGCCGTCAGGAGAGCCAGGGTGATGGTCGGAGATTTCCTGTCCTATGTGCAAAACAAGAAAGCCAAGACGGTGCTCATCTTCAGTCGTGAGACGATTTATGATGAGAATGATTTGCATGTCCGTTTCTTCGCGGATTTCCTGGGCGTCCCCGAGGACCCGGCGACCGGTTCGGCCAACGGCTGCCTGGCGGTTTATCTGGTGAAAAATAAATATTTCGGAAGGGATGCGATTGATATCAAAGTGGAGCAGGGTTATGAAATTAACAGGCCATCGCTACTTTTATTGAGGGCAAATGCCACTGGTAAACAGATTAATGTGCATGTCGGCGGCAGAGTGCAAATGATGGCCAAGGGAGAATTATACTTATGAAGCAGCTTCAGACTTTGGAAACCGAGAGATTAATATTAAGGTCTTTTACTCTTGATGATGCCGCGGTCGTCACAGAGCTGGCCGGAGCCTATGAAATCGCATACAACACGCTGTTAATTCCGCACCCTTATAAAGAGGAAATGGCCAGGAATTGGATAAGCACGCATCAGCCGGAACTGGAAGCCGATCATACCCTGACTTATGCTATTACTCACAAGCAGGAAGGATATCTAATCGGCGCTATTGGCTTAAATATTGAACGGGTCAAGGACCCGGCGGAAATTGGTTATTGGATAGGGACGCCGTACTGGAATAAAGGATATTGCACCGAGGCGGCGCAGGCGGTAGTACAATATGGTTTCGACAGGTTGCACCTGCACCAGATTTACGCGACGCATTTTGCCCGCAATCAGGCATCAGCGAAAGTGATGCAAAAGCTCGGAATGAAATTTATCTGCCGTCTTCCTCAGTGGGTCAAAAAATGGGATGAATATATTGACCTGGATCTATATACCATTCTGAGAGATGAATACCGCGAGGCGCGCCGTTAATTGCCGGGAGGATCAGGATCGGATGGATATAAAAAAGAAGCTGCTTCCCTTTGTAAATTCAACATTGATTCCCCTGGTGGACCGAATACCTCCGCTGCGAAGTCTGTTTTCTTATGTCGGGAAAAATGTCTGTGCCGACAGCTATCGCGATTTGAAGCGTAAATTCATAGGAAACGGCAAGATCTCCAACCGGGACAGTGATTCCCGATCCGGTATCGTCGGGCGTTTCGAAACTATCGACTCGATGGTCCCTTCGCAAACGACGCCGGCCGACGGCCTGATGCTGGCCGAAGCCTTACTTTCGATTGATGCCTCCGGCGCTGTCGTCGAATGCGGTTGTTTCAGCGGGGCAAGCACGGCCAAGTTATCAATACTATGTCATATGACCGGTCGAAAGTTGCATGTATTCGACAGCTTTGAAGGTCTTCCGGAAAGCGCTTCGGGGGATGCA
>JBFMFJ010000192.1:0-6880 GCA_040752235.1 Candidatus Zixiibacteriota bacterium
GTGGACCTTGAAGTGGCGACATATAACACCGGCCTCAATTATGTTAAGAATCTCGATGACTCCGTCAGGATCATGTTCAATATGGGCGCCACTCTTGAAAGAAACGGCCGTTTCGATGAAGCGGTTGGGATAATGGAAAAAATCATAGAGCTGATGCCCGATCACAGCCAGGCCTTGAATTATCTCGGATATATGCTTGCCGATAAGGGAGTCAGGCTTAAATATGCCCGTGGTCTGATAGAACGAGCTCTTGAAATTTCACCGGATAATGGTGCCTTTATAGACAGCTATGGCTGGGTTTTATATAAAATGGGCGATTATAAAAAAGCCCTGAATACTTTGATACGGGCTTACCAATTGGAGTCAAATGACCCGGTTGTCGCCGAGCATCTCGGCGATGCCTATGCGGCATTAGGCGATATGGAAAATGCCCATAATTACTGGAAGAAAGCTCTGGAACTTAATCCGGACAATGAATCTTTAGTGGAGAAGCTCAGGAAATGAGCGACTGGCGATGGACCGCCGTAAGGCTGATTAGCCTCGCTTTTATTATTGTTTTGCTTTCGTGTGCCAAGGTGGCTTCGCCCCCGGGCGGGCCGGAAGATAAAACCGCCCCGACTGTACTTGGCACATTGCCTGTCGGCAATGCTACCTCTGTAACTCGGGATAACAGAATTTCAATTCAATTCTCTGAATCCATCGAGAAAAAAACTGTCGAAAACGCCGTAATAATTTCGCCCGGTTTTCCGGGCAAAATCAAATATAATTGGGATCATAGCACGCTGAATATTATTCTGCCCGATTCTTTCGCCGACAGCACCACCTATGTCGTTAATGTCGGGTCCGATATTGCCGATCTGCGCCGAAATAAAATGGAAAGTTCTTTCATCTTTGCTTTCAGTACCGGCACCCGAATCAGCCAGGGAAAAGTTACCGGAACCGTCCGCACCGGCGGAAAACCGGCAGCAGGGGCCATGGTGGCGCTTTTTAATATGACTCAGCCCGATGCAGCAACCGCCTTTGATTCGCTTTATCCACCCTATATCACTCAGTCCGGAAAGAGCGGAGAATATTCGCTCGAGTTTTTGCCTGAAGGTCGATTTTTCATAATGGCCTTTATGGATAAAAACAAAGACCATCTGTTTGATTATCCTGCCGAACCATTCGGATTGCCCGACAAAATTTGCACTGTCTCCGGATTGTCAGTACCGACTATGGATTTCAACATTATACAGGAGGACACTGCCGCAGTATCGGTCATCTCATCCGGCCTGACCGGCGATCGATTGGTTAAGATGCGCCTGTCAAAAAGTGTTAAGTCCGACATTATAAAAAATAATCTGGATAAGATCTTTCTTATACCCATAGATGCAGCCGACAGGCGAATCACTCCTGTCGCTGTAAAAGAGAAGGCCGATATATCGACCCAAAGCTTTAGTTTCTTCTTTGAATCACTTGCCGAAGGAAAATATAATTTCGAGATGAAAGCATCAATATTCAACCAAAATGCCGATTCCGCGACTATGATCAGCGGCGGCGAGTTGAATGTAATCTATGAACCGGATAAGACCCCTCCGTCAATTGAGGACATCACGCATTCGAGAAAAATGTTTTACCCGTCGGACAGCATCATGACGATATGGTTATCGGAACCTCTGGATACAAAAAGCATCTCAAGTGATGCCATAAGGGTAATGGATGCTGACAGCAATCGACTCAGCACCGAATTTGTCTGGCCCGATAGATTCACCCTGGATTTGTATGCCTCCGGAATCGACTGGGGAAAGGTGTATGATATACTGGTTGCCGAGTCGCTTCTATATGACCTGTCCGGCAACAGGATGGGTGATACGATTTTGAATTATAAATTTACGACATATAACAAAGACTCTCTCGGTTCTGCATCGGGTGAAATTGTCTTCGGCCCCGGTGTTGACTCCGCCGGTGTAGTCCATATCACTTTTGCCACCGAAAAAGGTTTGGAAATATTGTCGCAATCGCTCAGGGAGAGGACTTTTAATGTCGAGCTTCCTCCGGGCAAATACCTGATGAAAGGCTATCTTGACCGGAACGACAACAATTCCCTGGATCTGGGAAAACTGTATCCCTTTGACTTTGCCGAAAAATCTGTCATCTCGCCGGATACCGTCCGTGTCCGCGCTCGATTCGAAACATCAGGAATTATTTTCAAAATTGACTGATTAGTTTTTCAAATCAACTCGTATATTTGCTGTTAATATTTTTTCAAAATTAATTAAAAGGAGTACGGGTATGCGGCTTATGACATTTTCCGGAAAATTCTGGATGCTTGTCGTCATGGCAATCTTTGTCGTCAACGGCTGCAAGGGGGGAGACAAGGGCAGTGCGCAGATGACAGCCGAGGAGCAGATCAAACGAGGTGAATATCTGGTTACCATCGGCGGATGCGGTGACTGTCATTCTCCCAAAATTTTCGGGCCGAGTGGACCATCAGAAGACATGAGCAAACTGCTGTCGGGTCATCCTGCCGGGCAAGTGCTGGCTGCTGTACCGACTGATGTTCTGGGACCGGAGAAATGGGGTGCCATTTGCACCAATGATTTGACGGCCTGGGTCGGCCCATGGGGCATAAGTTTTGCCGCTAATCTGACACCTGACCAGATGACCGGTTCCGGCGCATGGACGGAAGCGGCGTTTATCAAGGCGATGCGGACCGGCAAACATCTTGGTTCGGGACGAGATATTTTGCCGCCGATGCCCTGGCCGGGTATCGGTAAAGCGACCGATGAAGATCTTAAGGCAATTTTCGCATATATGAAATCGCTGCCGCCGATCCCCAATATGGTTCCTCAGCCGATTCCTCCGGCGGGTCAGTAACAATCGCAAAGAGCTGCAAAGGGCAAATCTATAATATAAAATGTGATTATGCCCTTTGTAGTTATTTCCCATTACCTGCCAAATAGCTATTGACTCCATGATTATATTACTGCTTATTTTAAATAATATTGAATTCATCCTGGACGGACCCTCAGAATGAGCATCTAAAACCTTCGTTATGGAGGGTGTATGTTTTCATTATTTATCAGGTTTGCCGCCTTCGTCATCATAATTATATCGTATTCATGTCTCCCTGCTGATGCAGGTTTGGAGAAACAGCCGGTATGCGTGGCAAAGGACCGGCATGAATTTTTAAAATTGGTCCCGGTATGCAACGATAATGGTTACATGCCATTACTTTATAACGATGAAAAGCACACATCTGCGTCGATTGAGAAATTCCTGGAGTTATATGAGGGAGAATTCTGCAATTACGATTTTAAGGATTCTAATCCGGCCATATCTGATATCTATTCCGGCAAAGACTCACTTATTTTATGTCCGGAGGATATGAGATTTGCCGCGATTGCCTCCGCTATAGCTTCTCACATGCAAATACCGCTTTATTTCGATAGTGATACTTTGCCGAAAAATGCCGGAAGAAGGTATGTTATAATAATCGGAAGTCCCGTTAAAGATTTTCCCGGAGAAGTCATAAGGCTTGAAACCATCGAGTCGGCGCAGAGTCACTATAATAATCTTGCCGGTAATAAATCAATGGCGGTGCTTATCAACGATGACGATTATTCATTCCTGGCCGCCGCGGTCGCCGCTCATCATGATTGTCTTATACTCCTCAACCTTGAGGAAATAACTCTATTCCAACCCCGATATCTGGCCTGGGTGACGGTACCAAAAACCGTGACAAAAGAGAAAGTCAAGGAATTGTACCGGGCCTGTCGTTTTAGTGAAGCCTCAAGAGTATATGATGCCGGCGTAGGTATCCTGACCGGCCTTGATGCCGAGGATGTTTCCCTGCTGATAGCGCGCGCATATTCATATTCCGCCATGTCGGGCGAATGGAAATATCATCTGGTCAATGCGGCGCTGCCGCCGCATCCCCGGGATTCTCAAGAAATCAAAGGATACGCTGAGATAATTCTCAATGATACCGATTTCACCTGTGCCAAGGTGCGGGCTGCAATGCAGAACGCCTCATATCTGTTCCTTTATGAACATGGCGGGCCGTCAGGTTTTGCCATGGTGGGGGAAGGATGGCCCAATAGCGGTAAGATTCCTGATTTCCCTCCTTTCGTGTTCGCCGCTGAAGCCTGTCTTACCGGAGATATTACCGGCTCCGGTGTCAATGCCAGCATTGCCCTGCGTTCAATTGCGGCCGGAGCCGTGGCCTATATCGGATCGATGGAAATGGGAGGAGTCGCCGTGGTGGAAAAAGCCTTTGCCTTCTGCACACCCGATTTTCCCATATCCGAACATGTGCGCCTGCAGAATGCCGCGCGGATGGATGTCGACGCCGACTGGCCCCGATCTATATTGATAGGCGAGCCCACCTTCCATCAGTTGGATAATGAAATATGGGAATCTATTGTTCGTATGGATGATAATAAAGCGTATGTCTCCGTTAAACAGGACGAAATTAATTTCGAGAGTTCGATTCTTCTGATACTGCCGGATACCATGTCGGTTGCCTATGCCAAACTCCATCAGGACGGAAAGGATGATGAATTGTATATGGCAGGCTCCTTTGGTGGCGGCAAAAGTATTACATCGCTCCCCGCTTTCGGAAAACAAACGGTTATGATGGATTGGCCCGGCGGAAGCGGTGAACTTGTCCTATACAGGAATATGCCGTTTGGTGTCGCGATAAAAAACTTTATGCTTTTGCCAATAATGGGATGGTACTTGTTTTTGGATAATATGATGACCATGGGTGATGGCGAGTATGCGATATTTATAATAAGTATACTGGTATTGGCCGCCGTTCTTTATGCACAGGAAAGAAAGAAATTCCATGAATATTTAATCGCTCTGCTCTCGGGCTTGGGACTGGCCGTTGTCATTTTGCTCTTTTACATGTTTTTTGGCAGCGGGCCAGTTATCTGGCCGGCCGTTATCGGGCTGGGAATCGCGGCCGCGACGGCTGCCATGTTAGTCCCGGTCAGGCATTCCGCCTTCAAATGGGTCAGCCTTTCGACAATTGTCTATACAGCGCCCATCATAATAACGTTATTATTTTTGATATCGCGGATACCGGTAAACAGCAATCACATTCGATTTATTCTATATGGTTTTCTGCTTTTTCTATTTATGACTGTGCTGGATTTGACGATTGCCAGATTTATCGGCCTTGGTGTTCATAGAATGATTAATCGGCCGGCGGGCAAGAAATCCATTGATGCCGAGATCACTTAGGCCTTAAATGCTGCCGAATAATTGATATCACTGGTATAAAAAAACGGGGTGAGAAATCACCCCGTCTCAAAAATTGTCTTCCCTCGATGAATTACAATTTGCCCCAGAGTTTCAGGACAACGCGGCGATTCTGCGAGGCGGCATTCTTCTGATCGGGCATTGCCACCGGCTTGGCTTCGCCGTATGAGACCGAGAACATGCGATAAAGCGCGACGCCGTACTGGTCGGCAAGATACTGCTTGACCGCTTCGGATCTCTTCATGCCGAGAGTCATATTGTAGCTGGCCGAACCCGACTTGTCGGTATGGCCGGCAACTTCAAGAAGCGAACGAGGATTATCAATCATCTTCTGGCCGAGACCGGCAAGATTGTCCATCGCCATCTGAGTCAGGTCAAAGCTGTCAAAATCGAAATTGACGACGCCTTCCCAGATCACCTGATAATTCTCGAAACCTTTGGCTTCGTTAAGGGCCATGTCGGCCTTCTTGGTAACCTCGGCCTGCATCGCCTTGACTTTGTTGATTTCTTCGGCGTTCATTTCGGTCTTTGCCTTCATATCGTTGACATCGGCATCGACCTTTGCCTGCATCGCTGCGATCTGTTCATCGACATAGCCTTTGCTGGCGCATCCTGCTATCAGCATCAGGGCTACAACCGTGAACAGAAGCATCATTTTCATCTTCATCTGCTATTCCTTTCCTTAAAATTAACCCTGAGTTCAATTTTGCCCAAAGATATAAGCCTAAATGCCCTTATTGTCAAGGTAAAAAAACAATTTTGAGAGCTATTGCTTTATTGCGCCTGAAGTTATGCCTGATATGATATGCCGCTGGAAAAACAGAAAAATCACCAATACCGGGATAACGGCCAGCGATGATCCCGCCATCAGATGCGGCCAGTCAATAGCCTGGTGCCCCTGGTATAAGGCCAGCCCGACCGGCAATGTCCTGACCGACTCGGAACTGGTCAGGATAAAAGGAAAGAGGAAGGAATTCCAGTTGGTCAGAAACACCTGAATAGCCAGGACCGCCAGGGCCGGTTTGCATAGCGGCATAACCACCCGAAAGAGTATTCGAAACTCCCCGGCGCCGTCTATACGCGCCGCTTCCTCCATGGAGGAGGGCAGGGTATCAATGTACTGTTTAACCAGAAATATCCCAATCGGGTTGACCAGGAATGGCAGAATCAGGGCGGCATAGGTGTCATATAATCCGATCTTGTAAATCAACAAGTACAGGGGAATGATCATTATATGCACCGGGATCATCAGCACGAAAATGACCGAATAGAACCAGAACTGTCTTCCCATAAAACGATATCGCGATAGCGCATATCCCACCATAAAACAAAACAAAATATTACCTGCTGTAACGGCTATTCCGACAATGGAGGAGTTAATAAAATACTTTAACATATTGCCGGAAGTAATTATATCATAATATATTAAAAATGTAAATGACGACGAGATGAAATTGCCGAAACCTAATCCTGAAATTGCCGGCATGAGTGAAACCCGAAACATCCACAACAGCGGGAATATCATCACCAATAGTATCAAACACAAAATGATGTATTTGACCGTTCTCACTGCATTCCCCGCTGCTTCAGAAGGCCGAACTGGGCCATTGAGAAAAGGGCGATAATCAAAAAC
>JBFMFJ010000193.1:0-6870 GCA_040752235.1 Candidatus Zixiibacteriota bacterium
GGGCTGGTTGCCCGCCAGACGGGGGCCGTAATCGTGCCGGCATATATCTCCGGATCCAACCGATTATGGGATTGTTTCCTGGGCCGGGAAAAACTCGCTGTCATAATTGGAAAACCTATGACCGGCAGCGAATTGGAACAATTCCCGGATACCAAGGATGGTTATCGGTTGCTTGCCGAAGCTGTAATGGAGCGAATCGGCGATCTGAAAAAAGAATTTCAAAAACATGACTGAAGCGCTTGACAATAAAGGTATTATGTTCAATATTGTGAGGCTTGGTCGATAAGATATTAATTGAATCGGCTATTTATATTCGAATATCCCGCCCGCGCGATTAATCGCGCCGGGATAAATATAGTACGAAGGAGGAATTTTCAACAATGGCAGAAGCCAAAAAACAAATTGAAAAGAAATCTACAAAGACAGGAGGTGATAAGACTCCGAAGCTTACCAAGCGTAAAGCTTCCACCGCCAAAAAGACCAAAGCTAAAAAGGTAAAATTGGTCAAGGCGAATGAGATTGAAGATGTCAAGGTATTAACCGAAGAAGAATCATCTCAGGAAAAAATCGTCACGGCGCGTACGACGCGTCTGGCGGAAAAAGCGGTCGCCCGGAAAGAAAAAGAAGAACCGGCGGCCGATGATATCGAAGTAATCGGAGCCATGAAACTGACGGAAATCGACAGCCGTGAGTATACTGAAGACGAATATACCCAGCTCCTTGAGATGTATGACAGTACTATCAAGGATATCAAAGAGGGTGAAATCGTCAGCGGTACCGTTCTTGGAGTCTCCAAGGATGATGTCATTGTCGATGTCGGTTTCAAATCGGAGGGGATTATCCCGCTGACTGAATTTCCCGAGCCGATTAACATTGCGGTTGGCGACAGAATCGATGTCTTTCTGGAGCAGATCGAGGATTCCAACGGCCAGTTGATATTGTCCAAGCAGAAGGCCGATTTCATGATGGTCTGGGACAGAATCCGGGATATTCATGATGCCGGCGATCTGGTTAACGGCCGGATTGTCCGCCGTATCAAAGGCGGGGTGGTAGTCGATATCATGGGAGTCGATGCTTTCCTTCCCGGCTCTCAGATTGCTCTGCGTCAGGTTCCTGATTTCGATGCCCTCATCGGAACGATGATGGAACTGAAAATCATCAAACTGAATAAAAGCCGGCGCAATATTGTCGTGTCGCGGCGCGTGGTTCTCGAAGAGGAAAGAGAATCGAAGCGTGACGCGCTTCTAAGCGAAATCCAGGTGCATCAGGTGCGTGAAGGTATCGTCAAGAATATCACCGATTTCGGTGTGTTCATCGATCTCGATGGCGTTGACGGCCTGCTTCATATCACCGATATGTCGTGGGGACGTATCAAGCACCCAAGCGAACTGGTCAGCCTTGGCGACAAGATTCAGGTTAAAATCCTTGATTTCGATGAAAAGACTTCTCGAATTTCACTTGGCTTAAAACAGCTGACTCCCTATCCGTGGGAGAATATCGAGGAGAAATATCCGATCGGCAAGAAGGTTACCGGAAAAGTGGTTTCAATCACCGATTACGGTGCGTTTGTCGAGCTGGAAAAGGGTGTCGAGGGATTGATTCACATTTCCGAGATGTCCTGGACCCAGCACATCAAGCACCCGTCGAAGATTATGAATGTCGGCGACAAGATTGATGCGGTGGTGCTTTCGGTCGATCGTGAGAACGAAAAAATATCGCTTGGAATAAAGCAGATGGAGCCCGATCCGTGGGAAACCATCGAAGAGAAATACCCGGTGGGCAAAGTTGTCTCGGGCAAGGTCCGTAATCTGACCGCTTTCGGCGCCTTTATCGAACTCGAAGAAGGCATTGACGGTTTGATTCATATCTCCGATATGTCCTGGACCAAGCGCATTCAACACCCGTCGGAACTGATGAAGAAGGGCGACAAGATCGAGATCAAAATTTTGAGAATCGATCATGAAAATCGCCGTATTTCTCTCGGTTACAAGCAGCTCAAGAATGATCCCTGGCCCGATATTGCCAAGAAGTATGCGATCGGAACGGACTGCCTTGGTGCCATCACGCGCGTGCTTGACCGCGGTGTAACGGTTGAGCTCGACGGTGAGGTCGAAGGTTTTGTCCCGACACATCAGCTCGGCAAGGCGGATCTCGAGAATCCGGCGGACGCCTTTAATGAAGGGGAACAGATTCCGCTGCAGGTAATCGAACTGGATCGTCCGGCGCACAAGATCGTGCTTTCGGTCGCCGCTTATTACAAGAAGCGCGAGAAGGCCGAGCTGGATCAGTTCGTTGCCAATCATCCCACGCGGACAGTCACCATGGGTGATGCCATTAATGTAGATTCCTCGGAAGTGATGACGGCCTCGGAAGCGGAAGGCGAAATCGCGCCGTCCGAGCCCGAACCAACGGCAAATCCGGAACCGGCTGCCGAACAGCCGCCGGCAGAAGATGAGCCGAAGGAGTAAGGCCTCATCAGGCGGGAGGATATTCCTCCCGGCATTGTTGATGACTGAATAATGCAATTGGCATAAAAAAGCGGCGAGTGATCGCCGCTTTATTTTTTGCCCGCTTATGCGTATAATGACATGATGAAAAAAGTGGCTCTGGAAACAATCGGGTGCCGTCTCAATCAATACGAGACTGAAAAAATCGCCGCGCAATTGGTTGAGTCCGGTTTCGAACGGGTCGAATTCGACTCCCCTGCCGATCTCTATATTATCAACACCTGTACCGTCACCGGGCGGGCCGATGCCTCCTGTCGCAACATCATATCGAGGGCCGCCCGCCAGGATCATAATCCGCCGGTCGTCGTCGTAGGGTGTTATGTCGACGCCGACCCGGAAAAAGTCGCCCGACTCAACGGTGTCGATCTGATTGTGAATAACAGAGGAAAAGAAAAAATTCTCGATATCCTGCAGCACAATTATCCCGATCTATTTTCGACAGCGAAAACCGTGACGGCGCCGAGGGCGATTGCGGAGTTTCATCAGCATAACCGGGCCTGGATTAAAATCGGCGACGGGTGCAATCAACGCTGTGCCTACTGCATTATACCGCTGGTGCGCGGCCATCTGACCAACCGTCCGGCACAGGAAATTATTGACGAGATTAATTTATTACATCAGCACGGCTATAATGAAATTGTGCTGACGGGCGTGCATATCGGTCAGTACAAATATGAAGATATCGGCTCACCGGGCAGTCTGGTGCGATATATATTGGAGAAAACCGCCGTTCCGCGAATCCGGTTATCCTCAATCGAACCGCAGGAAGTGAATGAAGACCTGGTAGCGGCTATGTCGGACGGCGGAAAACGCGTCTGCCGGCATTTGCATATACCGCTTCAGTCCGGATCGGACAGAATTTTAAGACTGATGAACCGGCCATACAATTCAGCCAAATATCTGAAAATCGTCGAGAATGCAAAGAGTAAAATAGAAAACATCGTCATCGGAGCGGATATAATAGTCGGGTTCCCTGATGAGACTGACGATGATTTCCGCCGCTCCGTGGAAGCGGCCGAATCCGGTCTGCTTGATTATCTGCATGTCTTCTCATATTCGGATCGCCCGAACACGCCGGCCTCGGCGATGCCGGATAAGATCAACCCGGAGGTTATCAAAGAGCGCAATTCTATCCTGAGAAATATTTCAAAAAAGCATTATATATCGGCGCTTAAAAGAGAAATCGGCCGGACAGCCTATGTCATTTCGGAGCATCGCGCCCGCCGCGGCGATTTCTACTGGGGTATCACCGACAATTATCTCAAGGTCGCGCTTCCAGTCGGCCTTGGCGGCGGAAAAGAGATACTGAAAATGCACATCACCGGCGCCAATCAGGGTCATCTCACAGCACAATTGTGCGATTAATTCATTTCCAAAAGTCTCCCACATTATATGTAGTACGTACGACCTCCAGCCAGCGGTCGGAATCTCTTTTTTGTTGAATAAAATTCTCTCCAAACCGGGAAAAGTTTTCTCGAAAATGATTTGATGATCTCTTGTTCGGTTATTGCTGGAATTTTCTAACGCATTGTCCCGCAATTGAATATGGGGGCACCACAAAAGTTTGGCATGGGCTATGCTTAAAAGGATGCTGGAAAAATATAAATAGGTCTATTGGTATATGGTAGAAGAAAACAAAAATAGTCAGCAGCCGGCCGAAGCAGCTGAAGAAGTAGTCGCCAAAACCTCATTATTTGACAGACTGAAGAGATTGAAAAAACTGATGGTTCCGATGGCCTCAGCCGCCGGAGCATTCGCAATCTCGGCAGCCATTTACTTTTTCGTGCTGGGCGGCGAGGCTACGCCCGATCAAGACATCCTGACTGCCGAAGGGCTGTTAACTGATACTACCGTGACCGCCAATAAACCTGCCGGTGCCGCCAAACATGGCGATTCCGCATCCGAAAGCAAGGCCGAAGCCAAAGCCAGGGAAATTGCCAAAGAAGATGTATCGAAAATTGAGATTGATACTGCGGACATCATGAAAGAATTGGATTTCCTGTTTTATACCCCTGACATGGAAGCGGCCGAATCAGGCATTGCACCCAAGGATTCGCTTGATACACTTACCTGGATACAAAAAGAGATGGCCAAGCTTGCGGAAGAGAGAAGCAGTATTGCGGTTAAACAAAAAGAGCTTGAACAATTGAAATATAGTGTTGACCAGGGTCTGTTAAAAATAGAGCAGGCCGAGTCGGCCAGAATTATTCAGCTGGCCCGCCTGTATGACGGCATGAAACCAAATGAAGTGGCAAAACTTTTTGCCAATCTGTCCGACGAAGTCGTGGTTTCGATTCTGCCCCGCATGAAACCGGCCAATGCTTCGAAAATCCTGGGGTTGTTGCCGCCAAAACGTGCCGCGGAGCTGTCAACCGACATGATTAGCGTGGTGGAGAAGTAAATGAATCCCTTTTTGCAAATACCGGTTCTGGCAAATATCAAGTCCATCGGCGTAAATACGCCGAAGGATATCGCTGCCGGCTCACCGGAATCATCAGGCAAGGGCGTCTTTGCGGCGGTGCTGGATGGTACTATGGCATCAAAGGGTAAACTTTTCGAAAATATGCAGCAATCCAAAGGTGAAAAGAATGCTCTTGCCGAAGCGCTGATGAATAATCCCCTCGGACTGGGTGTTGATCCGGAACTCCTGGCCGCGCTTAATATTAATATGGATGATGGGATCATAATGACCGACGAGATCGTGGTCGATGCTGCCTCCGCCAATGTTAAAACCGATGTGGAACAGCTTCCTGCGGCAATCTCGGGACGGATATCTATTTTGGGTCAATTAAATATTCCATCCGATTCTGCGATCGATATTGAGGCTCTGGCCTATAAGCTTGATGTGGCAGGCAATGAGAATGAAATGACCATGACAGAAGCCTCAATTGATTCCAAGTCAAATATAGTTGAATCAGGCCGCAATGAGTTTGCCATTCGAAATATGATGCTGAATCAGGGCAAAATCAATGACACGATAATATTGAGTAAGACAAATGATGTTGAGGATAGTGCTATAGATAATAATATAGCCAAAGTCGATACCGGTGACAATCCATTGAAAGACCCGCGCGGAATTTCGTTTGTATCGACCAATAACGCCAATCTGTTCAGCAACGACAAACTATCCATGATCGATAGTACCGTTGCCGATGACATTCTCCGGCAGGTCGAGGACAAACTTAACATCAGCCGGATAGAGATATCAAGAGAGGTCCCGAAAGTCAAAGCGGATTCTCTCGGAGAAACTGAAGTCGCTTCAATTTTGCCGAAGAGCATCGGCGACCCGACCCAAGAAAACGTGACGGAAGAAATAGTTGATGAAGATGGTGAACAGTCAACCTCCAAAGCGGCTCATGCAAAAGCTGATGCCGGTAATAAGACATTATCCGCCGTTGTTTCGGATAAGACCGGTAATTTGAATGCAAAAGCGGAAATCTCGAATAATTCCGTTGAATTAACGACAATGAAGGGTATTGACACGGAATCGATTTCACAGGATAGTGCCAGACTGAAAACTTCGACTACGGCCGAGCAATCGGCGACAGTCAAATTTGTTCTGCCGGAAGATTTGAGCGGCAAAAATATACAAAGCAAACATACGATCTTTATAAAACTCGAACCAGAAAGTCTGGGGACGGTGCGACTGACGCTGTCATCACAGGGCGATAGTATAATGGGCCGCATGGTGGTCGACAGCACTACCGCTCGGAATGCCGTCGAGTCGCATATTAACAATCTCCTTGAAAATCTGGCTGAAAAAGGTGTTCAGCTTGACGCCTTCCAGGTTTCGGTGGGCGGCGGTCAAACCGGCCGGCGATACATGCAGGACAACTATAGTACTTCGGCAAACCGTCAGTACGGCTGGTCGCGGGAGATGGAAAAATACGAAAATGAACTGCAGGGCATTACGACTGCCTCTCGCGGTAATCAATATATAGGCAGGCTGGGAGTCAACTGGCTGGCCTAGGAGGATATTATGGGAATAATTTCACCGGTAGCAACCGACTCAAACGGCAATGCAATCACGACAGGGTCGACACAAACCCTGGGCAAGGAGGAATTCCTGCAGTTGCTGGTGGCTCAGTTGACGCACCAGGATCCTCTGGAACCGATGGAAGATACTCAGTTTATCGCCGAACTGGCCCAGTTCTCGTCACTGGAGCAGCTTCAGAATATGAATGAATCGCTCGGCAACTCGCTGGATTGGGATTATTTGCAGATGCAGACGATCAACAATACTATGGCGACCTCGCTGATCGGGCGTGAGGTTCAGGCAACCTTCAACAATCTTTATCTGGATGATGATAACCTGCCGAAGATAAGCTACTCGACCACCGATTTTGCCAGCGATGTGACCATT
>JBFMFJ010000194.1:0-6824 GCA_040752235.1 Candidatus Zixiibacteriota bacterium
ACCAAGCGGTTTTTTTATTTTGTCTCACCTTTTAACAGAGTGGCAATCTGGTCGGCCGACTGTTCGATAGCGGCGAACACTTTGTCCGATCCGCCTTCGATTTCAGAGCCGCGGAGTTTCAAAAGATCCAGTGAGCCGCGCAGACGTGTCAACGGTGATTTGATTTCATCGAGAATATGTTTTTCCTGTTCTTCAGCGGGGGCCGTTTCGCGGGCCTTTTTGCGCCCCGTCAATAATTGGCTCATTCTGTACAACTTTATAAATGATGCTACCCTTGCGGCAATTTGTCTGACGAAAAGAATAACGGCCGAGTCATATGAGAAACGGTTCCAGTTGCGCATCTCGCCAAGGGTTATCAAACCCTGGGTCAGGCCATTAATCGCGATCGGCACGATCAGGGCCGAATTGACACCCGGGAATACAAGATTCTTTGCCTCATTCTCATCAAAAGATGTCTCGGGATCAGTCTGATTTATCAACAGCAATCGTCCTTCGCGGGCAACCAGGTGATGCCATGGAGTCAATTGGCGAGAAAGGCTAACGCTGTTCGAATTGACATCATCGAACGGCCGAATCAATTTAAGCGCTTTTGTATGAAGCTGGGTACGGTCGGAATCGATCATCGATATGCGGACCATGGTGGTGCGAACGTTATCCATAAGGGCCGAGGCCGCCGCTGTCAGAACTGTATTAAGGTCCCGACTGTTTTCGATGATCATATCGAAGACGGAAAGTGCTCCGAGGAAGCGATCCCGTTCGAAAATTGAGGCCCTCAAAACCGCCGACTCAACCGCCGGTGCCATCGCGGCAGCCAGCATCTCCGCCCGCAAAAGGGCGCGACGAGTGAAATGACCCGGTCTCGAATGCGCAAGCGTCAGGCAGCCGATTACCCGCCCGTAATTGATTATGGGAACAACCACAACACTGGCCTGCCCGCAACTGAGAAGAAGAGAATCCAATCCGGTGTCTCCCGAGTGAGTCACATCGCGAATAAGCATACTGCGGTGCGAATTGATAACAGCGGCAATCTGGGTGCCATCGATTGGAAGATGCACACCGTCCTCAAGAAGGATGCGACGGTTAATGCCTGATGTGTACCGTCTCATGTTATGCCGGGATTTATCCAAGACAGCCAGCGAAAAATATTCTGCGCCGACGGCATGGCGAAACAGCGCCGATAAATCATGCAGACTGCCCTTGAGATCAATTCTCCGGGCAATCAGCCGCTTTATCTGAGACAGATACAGCCAATTTTCTTCATAAAATGATTCTTTAAGAGCCAGGAATTGCCGGTTGAGACGTTCCGTATAGGTTCGCCCGATTCTATCCAGAGCCATAATATCATCGGAATCCGATCTGTAGTCTTTTTCACCCCAAAAGAAGACAATGACACGCATTTTATTATTTATGTAAACCGGGAAACAATAGTCCGCCTTTAAAACCTTCTCCGAGTTATGCAGGATGTCATTATCGGAATCGCCGTTGCTCTGATAAAATCGGCGGCTGAATACGGCGAAATCGGTATTATGGGTGTAACGGCAGGCAAAGAAATCAGTTTCACTCCGTTTCATAAAGACGGCCGAGCCGACAAATCCGAATTTCTCACATATTAATTCCGGGACCATATCAAACAGGCGGGAAATTTTATCCGAATTTCTGATTTCCCACTCGATTTTTTGGACGGTGGAATTTCTGGTTATTTCCGATTCCAGTTCCCCTGCTCTCCGCTTTTTTATCGGCAACCAAATGGAGACACCGGCCAGCATCAGGGCCATGCCGCCGACGATGCCTATCGCCTCCATCAGATCCTGACATACCGGTTCGGATAAAAACGGAACTCCGGCAAAAATCTGCTGATGATTCAACATTCTTATCACGGAGACCAAAAAGAGGACAAATATGCCTGAAGCGGCATAACGATAGCTTTCGCGGTTTTCCAGGAAAGCCCGATCTTTGATCCGCATCAGCAGGATCGAAAGGATGACAAAAATAAACGCGAAGAATAAATCAAGTATGAATTGGGACATCGCTAATCCTCTATTGTTTAGCGGTTTATCACCACATTTGCTGCCATATATATTTTCGGCATTTGCGGCGGTTTTATTAGTCCGGCTAAGGCCTTGTCAAACAATGAAAATTTCCCATAATTATGGGCCGCTCCCCATATAAATATCATAAGCCGCTGTATTTATTGGCGCTCCCGAATCATCATACTACCTTCTATTTCAGCATCTTACGAGGCCCCAGCGACATTGGCACCGGCCTTGCAATAGGTCATAAGCAAAAGTAGTCAACAATGATTTGAATTGAGGCGGAGGTATTATGAAGAAATATTTGTTTTTTATCGCAGTCGTTGCAGTTCTTTTTACGGCTGCGATTTGGATCGGCTGTTCGGATTCCGATTCCGAATTCTCGCCGACCAGTTCAACCGAGCCGGATGTCTCGACTTATTTTCCGCTTAAGGCCGGGACCAGCACTCAATTTATTGAAGTGAATAATACGACTAATGACACCTGCTATCACTGGTTCACGATTGGCAGCCCTGTCGTCAGCGGATCACGCCTGGTTTATCGCTGGATCGATGAAAACAGCAATCGCCCGGCGTTCGTCGACACCGGTTTCCTGTTCTATGATAACGAAGCCATTTACTATTTTGAAAGCCCCTATGAAACGCCTGAAAAGCTTCTGACGGCGCCCTTCCAGGTAGGAAGTGTATGGCTGAGATATAATGCCTCGGAAATACAACTCGATTATGACAATTATATTGATATATTTGCTGATTATACCAATGACAAGGATGTTGACGACGGTGTCCTGGGCGGCTACAATGACGGTGATCCCACCCAGGATGACGGCGTCATCGCCGGAAAATGTTTCCCCACAATCGGGGCTAATTATTTCAGGATTTCCGCTTTCGAAAATATTACTCTCAACAACGGTAATGATTTTGAAGGTTGCCTTAAGATCGAAAACAATGTCAGCGGCGCCCTGAATTATTACTGGTATTCGCCCGGCGTCGGTCTGGTCAAATATATGATCGGCGTCGATTCCGTAAGCTATCCGGAGGGCAAAATTGCGGGTCAAATAGTCCTAAGCAAATCCAGCCATTAGTCTTTCCATAGGACCCAAAAAAAGCCGGGTGATTGATCACACCCGGCTTTTCTTTTCTATATTTGATGATGGCTTATCAGCCCAATACTTTCTGGTAATTCTTGAAATGCGTTTTGGCGACTTTTTCCAAAATCTCCCGCCCCTGCTTCTTTACAAGTTCGCCGGCGGCCTGATCGACAATACTCCCGGCTCCTTTGGGAAGAGTCAATTGGCAGGTATCCGATAATTTCTTCATAAATCTGACAAATCCGGCTCTGGCCAGAATTGAGGCCGCCGCCACCTGGGGTATGGCTTCGGCGCGAACCTGCTGCACCAGCTTGATGTCCTTCCCTTTTTTCATTAATGCCTGCTCGATGAAATCAGTCTTCCCGAATTTGTCGGATATAGCCAGATCTATCGAATTCTTCTCGGCGAGATTCTCAATCACACGGCTGTGACCCCAGGCCAGGAGTTTATTCAGATTTCGAATCCGGGCATAGAGCTGGTTATATTTTTCCGGGCCTATCACGACAATCGAACTGATGAAATTATCTTCGATCCACCGGCTAAGTTCAAGAATCTTGTTATCCGAAATTTTTTTGGAATCCCGCACCCCTTTTTGAACGAGTATATCGGCCTCACGGCCATCCGCCAAAACGCCGGCAATGACAAGAGGGCCGAAAAAGTCCCCCTTGCCGGATTCATCTATTCCGAGAATTTTATGGTGAGCTTCGATTTTAGTTGGCCCGCTCGATATATTCGCCGGTTCGGGTATCAATTTTAATCTTGTCCCCTTCCTTGACAAAAAGCGGCACCTTGACCACATACCCGGTTTCAACCGTGGCCGGTTTCATAACGTTGGATACGGTGTCACCTTTGACCGCCGGTTCCGTTCTCATAACTGTCAGGACGACCGAGGCCGGCAGATCGACTGAGATAGGTTTGCCCTCGAAAAACAGCAGACTGTATTCCTCATTCTCCATTAGATACCAATGCGCATCACCAAGATGCTCCTCATCAATATGGATCTGGTCGTAGGTGGTCGTATCCATAAAAATGTATTCGTTGTCCTGAGTATACAGGTACTGCATGTTCTTGTGTTCGAGGTCAGGCTGATCGAAATTTTCCGTCGTCAGGAATGATTTTTCAATGACCTGGCCTGTGATGAGATGTTTCATTTTTACCTTAACATGCGGTCGGCCCCGTCCCATTTTGACATGCATGAAGTCAACCACATGATAAGGATTGCCCTCATACATCACTTTCGTGCCTTTTCTGAGTTCGCCGGAAGAAATCATTATACCTCCATTAATTTTCAGGCAGGAATATAGAAAATCCTTTGAAAAAGGCAATATTTTTATGAATTAATTAATGAATTAGTCGTCAGGGTGACCTGGGCCGTTTTCAGCCTCCGTGGCAGACGAATATAAAAGGTCGTTCCCTGCCCGGGCTGGGATTCGAAAGTAAGTCGGCCTTCATGAAGATTTATAATTTTCCGGGCCAGCGGCAGACCGAGTCCTGATCCCGACGGCGATCCTGAAAAGAAGGGCGTAAATATCTTTTCCCGGTTTTCATCAGGAATTCCGCAGCCATTGTCGGAAACGCGGATTTCGACATACCCCTCATCGGCTTCAACGGAAATAATAACCTGACCGCCGCCCTCGTCAACGGCCCGGCAGGCATTATCGACAATATTGGCGATTGCCTGTTTCAAAAACAGGGCATCACCCGATATTAATTCATTCAAGGAGGCGCTGTCGTCAAGCCTGATACTGATTTTCTTATGTTTTTCCCGAATCGACGAAACGACATTTTCCAGCATCTCACCCACTCTTATTGACTCGGGATTAATTACAAGCGGCCGCGCGAAATCGAGGAATCGGGCCACCAGAAGTTCCGCCTCAAGCGATTCACCCAGCAAATAGTCGGTATATTGTTTTACTTCGGGATTAGTGTCATTCTTTTTGCTGACCAACCGGGCGAAACCGACAATGGCGGCAATGGAATTTCGGAGTTGATGTGCCAGGCCGCCGGACATTTCTCCAAGAGTCGCCATTCTGGTTTTGAGATCCAGCTCCTCGCGCATTCTGATAAACTCGGTCTGGTCATTCAGGATTATCCAGGCGCCGATTACGCGACTCTGACTGTCTTCGAGAAGGGAGATTGAGATTCCCAGTATAATTTCCCTTTTATCCGGTGCGGCAATTGATATTTGCCGGTTGGATACCGGCCCGCCATGGACAAAAAACCGATCTATTTCCTGAAGGAGTCCGGGATATTCGGCAAAGAGTCCATGATAATCGGACCCGGCCAGTGAATCCGGTTCTATTTGAAAGATCATGGCTGCGGCCCGATTGATGGTAGATATCTTCTTCTCATTATCCAGAGTAATGACGCCGGTGTTTATGGATTTTAAGACATAATTGTTATAAACTTCCAGGTCATCAGCGCGCCTGGTAATTATTTCGTTTAGCCGGAGTAATTCCTTTTCGCTTTGCTTTAACTCTGAAATTATCGTACCATAAGACTGGATAAGTCGCGAAACATCATCGCCTCCGCTTTCGTCCAGTCGTCCCGAATCAACCGCCTTTTCTTTGAGACTCTTAAATGGCTTGATAATATAGCGGGCGAACTTCAATGTGGCATAAATGATTACGATTACACCCAGGATACCGACATAGATGAGAATCCTGCCGGCCATTTCCAAAGAGCTGAGAAGAGCACTGGGTTTTACAGCTACAACCACTTTGGCATTTTCCCCGGAGCCTGCCGGAAATAGTACGAGATTGTCGGGCTGGCCGCTTTTATGGAAATATACCGGTTGATTTATCAATAAAGGCAAAATAGCTTCGGCCGTCAGGCCGCTGTCAATAGAGACCAGGATACTGTCCAGCATCAGGTGGTCGTCCGGATTCTTTATCATCTCAATACTGACATCCAGAATAGCCAGTTTGCTGAGAGAGTAATCCAGTTTTATCTCATTAAAGGCCCGTGTTAGCTCGACATCACCGCCTTCCCTCTGGATAAGATTGGCCGCTTTGACCCCGGCTTCATATAGCTTATCCTTCGTTTCCAATTCGACTGACTGTTTGACACGATAAAGAGTATAATGTGACGCGAAATTGAGCGTCAACAAAACCATTACGATCAGGGTCAGCCCCAGGCGTATGTCAAGCTGAAAATCTTTATGTTTTCTTAACATGTTTATTGATTTTATCGACAATAATTTGATTTGATTGACAGTAACCGCCGGGAAATAAAAACATCAGACCGGAAAGAAATTTTTGACATAATAGGCGATTATTTTATCACCGAAAATGATGGCCATAAAGGCGGCGATTGCCAGAAACGGTCCGAATGGAATCACGCGGCTGGAACGCAGCTTTTTTGAGAATAGCATGACAAAAAGAGAGACGATCAGTCCGACTCCGGCACTACCGAAAAATATCAGAATTACTTTTTGCCATCCCAGGAATGACCCCAGCATGGCCGCCATCTTGATATCTCCTCCGCCCATGCTTTCTTTCTTAAAGAGCCAGTCTCCCATAACAGCGATAAGATAGAGAACTCCGCCTCCAACCAGAAGGCCTATCGCAGATGCGATAATACCAATGCCGCCCGGGATCAGTGACACGCCCAGCCCGATCACCATTGACGGCAGCGAGATGACATCGGGGATGATTTGAAAATCATAATCAATGAAAAATATGACAATTAAGACCGACGTCAAATAG
>JBFMFJ010000195.1:0-3530 GCA_040752235.1 Candidatus Zixiibacteriota bacterium
ATATATTCAGGAATCGAATCCGGACCATATGGATGGTAAATCTCATCCGGGTAATTTCCCCATACCAGATTGCTGTCAAAAAGCGAATAGCGGCCACTGAAACCGCCGCCAGCCGTCTTTATTTGTACAAGAGTATCGCCCGGATAAAGGATCCCAGATCCATTGACAACATTATTTGTCAAAATATTATCGGTAAATTCTATATCTGGCGAATTACTAAAAATAGCTCCGCCGCTCAAAAGGAGACTGTCATAATAGGCAGAATCCAGAAATGATGTAAATATTTCAAATCGATTGTTGGCAATGGTATTATGGGAGACTATACCTGTGCCTGCAACATAAATACCAATTCCCATATTGCCATAACCGTTATTTTCATCAATTGAGTGATCATAGCCATTGTAGTCGTTATTGCTTAAGATGTTATTCATAATGTTAATATAAGGGGATGACACCCATATCACGCCGCCTTGAATGGATCCCATGTCCGGCATCGATGTTAAAATACTGAATACACTATCAAAAGTAGAATTTGTCACTATGGTTGATTCCGCCATTGAATAAATAGCTCCACCTTTTATTTCGCCCATGCCCGGCGCATCTATATCTACAGTTTTTTTAAATATGCAAGAGTCGACTAATAAGTAAACACAATCTGAATCAGTACAAATACCACCGCCATGGGGAGAACCAAATTGTACAGTATTTAACACTCGGCAATTAGTCATGGAAATCCGGCTGTTTTTGCAGTCAATTGCAGTTCCCGATACGGAATATCCTCCAGAAATATTACAATTATACATGGATATATTTGAGCCGTCAATTTCAAGAACAGATTGCCCCGGATCAATTCCGGTGGTGCCATGAATTGTAAATCCTTCAATATTTAAACTACAATTGTTGATGTTTATAACAGGTGTGGCCATAGTCTCGCCCCAAGTAAGCGTAACAATCGATGTTACATCCGGACCACCGACGCTTTTAATGGTCAATTCCTTATCAATTATGTTCAAATAAGTATACATTTGATATGGTTCATCTCTGTGATATGTCCCGGGATACACTAAAATCGTATCATTAATGCCTGCCACACTGACAGCCTCAGGAATATGATGAAAAGGCAATTCAAATGAGCCATTGCCATATATTTCCTCACTGTTCACGTCAACATACCACACATTTTGCTCACATCCTTCCTCAAGTGCGCCAATCAAGGCTGAACAGCCGTTATTTTCCGAAAGGCAAGGGGAATTGGCCGTTAAATAGTAATTAGATTCGGTTGTATCGCAAAATTCTGGATCGGCAGAGATCTCGTCCGGTCCCGGATATATATTATGATAATTATTCCCGCCACAGTTGCCGAATACATCATTACAATCCCAATTGATCATGGAATAATTGCCAATCCAGACACCGGCGGAGTCATCGACTACGGTTCCTGCCTGATGATTATATGCAATAATGTTATATAATGCTGTGGCGTCGACATTATGCGTCTGCAGGCCGCAACCCAGAAGTCCGGCATGATTACCGACAATAGTATTATTGCGAAAATCGCCTTGGGCTCCGTTATAGGTGGCATCGTATAACCATACACCGCCACCGGTTTGTAATGAGGTATTGTTATGGATAACATTGTTTTCTATAACTGAGCCGATATGTCCTGTCGAGGCCATAATACCCCCACCGAAGTCGGCAGAATTATTATAGACGAAATTGTTTCTGAGGATTACATATGCCCCAGCCCGAAAACAAACTCCGCCCCCCGAAGATCCTGAGGCTATATTATCATGAATGTAGCAATATTCAATAGCAGCCGGGGCATTATAGACAAGTATACCGCCGCCCCAGTCATCGGGGGTATCACCTGAAGGTGCCCCATTGCTGATATCAAAGCCAATTACTTTGACCGTGTCGGAACAATCTAAAATTGTAATGACGCGCCTGTCCGGAATTGCCTCAATTTTGGCAGTCCCGGCACGAGTAACCAGCATTATGCCTTTATTAATTGTAATGCTCTCTGTATATGGATACGTTCCCATGTTTAAAACAGAAACAGTATCACCGACAGCTGCGGCGTTGATGCCAGCCTGAATTGAGATATAGTCTTCCGGGACTTTTAAAATCGTGGCATTTACAACCGTCGAGCAACCGAATAAAAGAGCCAAGATTATTAGGCCGGATTTACAAAAAAATGCGTTCATATTTTCCCCCGATTATTTGGATTATTGGGTTAAGGAAAAAATATAGGAATCCATTATTTATGCTTTAAATTTAGCCTTCGATTAGAAATCGGGTCGTGCTCAAAACCCGATTTTAATTATAAGAAATCCAAATATTTTGTCAACATGCGAGACTTAAAATTGCAGCCCGGAATCAAAAAAACATGTTCTTTCTTAAGAAACTATCTCCTTAATTTCAAATTTTCTTGTTTTTCTGCCGGGAGAAGAAATGCGGTCGAGCCATTCAAGCACATCCGACTGTCTAAAACGTAATAATTTCCCCAGCTTTATATGTGGAATATACCCCTGATGCGTCCATTGATAGATTGTCGAGGGTTGCACGCCCAGGACTTCGGCTATTTCTTGCGGTGTCAGGAGCTTTTCCATAAGTCAGATCAACTCTTCCTGCGTTTCTTTTTTTTCTTGCGGTCCCAGTCGAGAATGCTCTGCATGCCGCGATTCAGCGCACCCATCTTTCTCTCCAGCCGGGCTCGTTTTTTCCGGGAGCGAGTTCGCCATAACTGCTGCTGCCATTGGGGCACTTTGGTTATAGCCGTGAATAATGGCCACCACCGAGACTTGCCTTCCTGCTGGCTCTCGTAGGTCAGGTTATGGCAAACTCGACAGGAAAAATAAACTTGATTCGACGGCAGATAAAGAACACGGCATCGCCTGCCACAGTCAGGGCAGAGGAACCACCAGCGCTTCCCGCCATAATTGCAGGAAGTTGACTCGTAGTGGATAACATATCGACGCTCTGAGGATTGGCCGGTGCGATTATCAGTTACGTTGTAATGCAGAAAAATCCTTCCCGGTGGACAGATATCCAGGCCGATTGAGGAATACTTGCCACCGGCGCCGGTCCATGAAACCATTGTTTTCCAGTCCCAGTCCATGATGTATTTCTTGGTCAAATACGACATGTCCAATTGATAGCAGGATTCCGTCGTTCGCTTCTTAAACCAGACGCCTCGACCTACTGCCATATTTCTAACTCCAGACTTTTCGAAATCAATAGGGTTTCCTGAAATCCCGGAAGGTCAGCATTTCCGCCTAATTTGTTGAGAAATAATCTGATAAGAAAAAAACAGCTGATCTCAGTCTTTGCCACCCGTAACGAGTTTATAAAGTGTCGGAAATGGCCGAATATGGCGCAATTTGGCACCCCCGCGGCAGACCAATCAACTGCTATTTCAAGCATCATTCCCCAATCCTTCATTTCAATTCACAGCTTTCTGAGCGCTTGTTTTTGACCGGGGGGTCATATGATATGGGTTGGCCCTTGTTCGTCGATTCTTGACCCGTTTT
>JBFMFJ010000195.1:3540-6815 GCA_040752235.1 Candidatus Zixiibacteriota bacterium
AAGGACTATGTTTACGCGACATCTCAGACAGTCTCTGACGCTCCTTTGGGCTGACTTTTCGTTTTCGTCTTGGCTTTGCATATTCGGCGATAATGTTGAATTGTTCCGGGTCGAATACAAAAACGGTCTCGCCGTTGTCGCTCCAGTTGCGAACCTCGATCTCCGGGTGCTCTTTTTGAAGGCGGCTTCGAATCCCGGCGCCGTTACACAGGAAAGCCAGCCGTCTGTCTGAGAATGGATAGATGTCACCGTATTTACAGGGAATCAGGAAATACCAAGGGTCCTTTTTACTTTCGCCTTCGCAAGAGGCCGCTTCATCGAGGCCAATCTTGAACTTGTCACCGTATTGTTCTTTAAGGTTTATTGGAATCCGTGCATTAGGATTTTCATACATTATTTATTCCCTCGTATTTTAAATTTGTTCGCAATGCCAAGAATAGGTTTGCCTCAAAAGGCTGTGATTTACTGAAATATTTGAGTCGCGATTTTTCTTGTAAGCTACAATTCCCTAACAAGATACAATCATCAAAACCAGGTAGTAGGTAAGAAGTAATAAGAAATAAGAGAAGAGTAGTTAGTAAAGAGGGAAAAGTAAGAAGATAACAAGTATAGATTCTTTCTTTTTTAATGAATTTAAAAGATTCAGAGTCTTGCAACCGTGATTTAATTTGAAAAGTCATCATCAATTTTCCCCAGGATATCTTTGACGACTGAGTATTGGAGGGATTCCGGCTTAAGCTCACCATTTTCAAATCTTCTTTTCGTATCAACAACCAATATTCTAAATTTCTTGTCCTCAAAAATGTGTTTGGCTATCTTCTGGCCTTTTTGCGGGGGAGCCCCGTTTACGATTTCCCAAAGTCTATAATATTTAGTCGAAGGTTTTTTTTTGCCTGGTGAATAAGGACATGGCAGAAACAATTCAAGTCCATCATATTCCCCCCCAAGCAAACGAAATCTAATATATAGTTTTTGCTCGCCCTTATAATGCCCAAGGCTGGTTTCGTAACAATACGCAATATATTCTCCGGGCTTCATTCGGGGGCGGCTTTCACCAGCACTTGGGCAGTCATCCTCTGATTCATCTGGATTCAATAAATCATTGTTTTCGTCCCAAATATGATCAACAGCATCAGTCATTTATTTCTACCTATTTTTTCATCTATTCTCATATCAGCAATAGCTCCACAGTCCTATTGTTTAGCCATTGCCTTCAGGCTTTTGACATGATCCAAGAAGTCGATTGGCTCGACTTTGGTTTGACGATTAAAGAACATAAGAGCTTCTTTTGACCGTCCGAGGCCGTCCTCGAACTGGAAAGCAGCCTTGTTACAGTTTCAAAGCTGACCCCCAGTGTGTGGTATCCTCTCATAGATAGGTAAGCCGCCAGTGCGATATCTGAAGTTCGGAACATCTCATCTTTCATATCATTTTCCTTTTTTTATATAGGTTGCTCGAAGTTGCCTTCCGGCCTATCGTTTCCGAGAAAGGGGGGGTAGCAGTCGTTACCCCCATCCCCCTCACGCTGCAAATAATCGACCAGTAGTTCAACCAACCAATTCTCGAAATCGAAAATATCTTCACTCCCAGGATTTGCCGGTTTGATTCGAAATGTCATTTCATTTTTCTTCATATCTATTTCTCTGACCGGCAAACAAAAAAGCCAGTCGTTTTGACTGGCATATTTAAGGATATTATTAAAGGTAAATCAATTCCCTAAAACATAGTCTGACAGACCGATTTTTAGCGCACTGATTTTGAATGGCAAAACATTAATTTAAGGGGGGGTACTATTTATTTTTTGATAGTAATTCTCTTACAAAACTCCTTGTCTTCTTCATCTCTTCCCTGCTGTAAGCCAATATTTTTTCACGGTTCCTTTTATAATACCTACAGGATTCGGCAGATTTCCTACATTTGGATGAGCAATACAGCTTCCCTTTTTTATATTTAAAAAATTTGTTGCACGCTTTGCACACCTGTAACCTTTTTTCTACAGACAACATAATCGGCAACTGGAGTAATGTGGAAACCAATATGTGATCGGCAGCATTAGTGCCACTAAGCTTTTTTATTATGGCCAACCGATTAAAGAAATCAATATCATGATCGGAAACCTCACTAATCAAATCGAAATAGTCATCGCCGAGTATTTCATATTTCCAATAAAGGACACACATTTCGGGAATTTCACTATACATAAAAAACTCAAATAGGCTTAAATCGATATAATTGGGCAAATGCAGCATAAGAACCGTATGAACATAACTTAAACAAGCCGGAATGATTTCTTGTAATAAATCTGCAAAGAAATCATATGAAAAAGTGTTTTTTTTGTTCCGTATAAGAAGTTCATTTAGATAGACTTTCTTTCCTTTGCCACCTTTAGTGTTATCGACAAAGGGTATATAGAAGGGTAATATTGAAAAAAAGGTCAGTGGGGGTATTGCTTCAATACCGCACTTACTTTTATTTGGAATAGTTGAAAAATAGTGTTCCTCCCAGCCAGTTGAATTAACTTTCTTATTTGTATAACAATTTATTCCATGGCTATTTATAGGGTATGTCAATCGAGGGATCGCAGAAAATGAAGTTTTTGTATTTGCAGTCTTCTTAAAAAATATTATGCTATTAATGATATTAAATTCAGTCGGTAATCCAAGATTTCCAAGATTCTCGGTTTTATAGAAAGATATTTTTATGCGCACGCCAATTTCGTTCTGAGAATCATGAGGTACATTGATATAATAATTTCTTACTGTATGTGGTTTGATGTTATAATCGGGAATAAATTCGATATAATAATTCTCAATCATCTTCAATTTCATCTTGGGATTTCTAAGTAAATACTCACGTTTATTATTATCTCCCCTTACTATTTCCAATCTTTCTTCATTATTTCTATAATCCCTCAATACTTTATTAATAATGAGAATTGGAGTCGATAAATCGACCTCTTTTAAAGCAGTGTTTTTTTGTTTTGGCATAATTGTGAAAACAAAATTCGTAAATCTAATCAAAGCCAGAGTTAAAAATTAAATATATTGCCAGTAAATGTCAATGAATATTATAATTTAGATAGTTATTATCATCATTTCAATCTCTGCTTGACAAGACAACCCAATCCATTATATTTCAACAGGCTGTACAGCCGAGAGTCGGCTTCAAAACAGAGTCATAAGGTCTTCTGCCGGAGGGTAATAAAATGAAATTCGTTAAAGTCCTTATTGGGGCGCTCGGGCTATTATTATTCCTTTTCGGCGCTGTGTCAGCAA
>JBFMFJ010000196.1:0-6779 GCA_040752235.1 Candidatus Zixiibacteriota bacterium
CGATCTGCTCGGAAAGAGTGACCGCGTGCTGCATCTCTTCCTGAGAATGAATGATCAATTCCTTGATCACACCTTCGTAATGCGGCCCGGTCATAACCGCGGCATGTTGAACGTACTGAATGGCCGCGGCGAATTCCCATTCAAGGTCCTCGTTCAATAAATCAATCAATTGTTTCTTGGTGATCGGCATAAGAGTACCTCCGGATTTTCCATGTAAAATTATAGACTCCGATTAATATAATAATCCCTTTCGAGATCAGTCAATCTCTAAAAGAAGAAACCGGAAAGAGAAATTATGATTGAAACGACGCCGAGCCTATGCAAACATCTGTTCGGCTTCTTTTACTTTTTTCTCGGCCTCGAACCAGTCGCCCATGTCGTTGCCGTGCGAATAGCCGCGCCGTTCATACATGGAATAAGCGACTTTTTCGACAAAGCTTTGAAAACGCTCGCTGCCGGTGCTCTCTCCAAGTTCAATCATGGCGACACCGCCGTTTTTGGTCCGAACCTGAAGACCGATGTCGTGACCATCCTTGTCCTTCTCGACAAAAATCTCGTCAGGCTCCTTGATTGAAAGAATCGGCTGAGCCACTTTATCGGGGGAGGTCCATCCGGCATAGAACAGGATGCCATCAATCAGGCGACCTTTTTTCTCGACGGTTAATCCCATCAAGGGGTACTCGCCGGAAAACTGGATGTCATTCTTGTCCCTGTCGTTGAACCTTACTTTCGCCCCTCTTAACATATTATCCGCAGAAAACTTGCGGCAAAACTTCGACCAGGTATTGCGTTTGACTTCCTTTTTCATTTTATCCTCCTGATACCTTGAGATCAATCTAACATCTAACAATTACCAACTGTGTCTATAAACCTTATATAATTCTAAGCTACCTTATATTTTTTTTAAACATTTATGCAATAGAATATTACGAATTGATTGCGCAATAATTAAAATCATTCGAGTTTTATTTTTCTAATAATATTTTCGACAAAATAAGCCGGTTAATGAGGTTTCAGGAGTCGATTTTTGCCGTCAATTCGATTATAGGGGCTTCGGGTGGACAGCCCAGCCGGAATGGAAACCAGTGACCGATCCCGGCAGATAAATACATTTGAGAATTATTCCTGCTGTAATGCCCCCATAAATAACGATCGGTGAAGGCCGACCAGAGACTGCGGCCGTTGATTCCGGCCTGACCGCCATGAGTATGTCCGGATAAAACCAGGTCGATATTCCTGTCGGCGGCCGGATCGAGTCCCTCCGGCCGATGCGACATCAGAACGGTAAAAGCCTTGGAAGGTTTGCCGTCTATCGCTTTATCTATTGAATCTCCCAGGAATTCATGGTTGAGGCCATGGATTCTAACCGGATCATCACATCCCGCCAGGTAGAGAGCGGCACCATCAACATCAATAGTTTTTCCGGACGCCCTCAGCAGTTCGACCGAACCGCTGTCGAACGATTTAAGAACCTGGGTGATTCCGCGGTAATATTCATGATTGCCAAGTGAGGCAAAAGCACCAAAACGAGGTTTGAGCGATGCGGCGATTTTCAATGCATCGGGAAGAAGAGTTAAATTATCCGAAATGTCTCCGGTAAGCAGGACTAAATCAGGTTCGTATTCAGCGACATCGGCAAAAATTTCCTCATAATCGGATAAGAATCTATAAATACCCAAATGCGAATCGCTTACATGCAAAATCCTGAAACCATCAAGCTGCGGAGGTAGATTCGGAAAAGTCATCGGCCTAGTGTAAACATTGGTCTTTTGAAATGATTGAGCGACCCCGCCTCCGCCGGTCGAAAGGGTTATCAACGGGAGAGCCGCAGCGGCTCCCTTGAGAAGATTCCGGCGCTGTAAATTCACGTTATTGGATTTATCGGCAGCTGACCGTAGTCTGCGTTTTTCCAAAATTGCCGAAATTATATTCAGCAGACCGGACACTGGCAGAGCTAACATAAGAGCCAGCAAAGAGATAACTATAAATATTAAAACCACCGAACCTGTTTTTGACATCCATATAATCTTATATTGGTAACCCGCCCACCAGATTGCTGAACCGATGAACCCGACAACCGGAAGAAGCATTACGGCCAATCTGATTATCTTTTTCTGCCACCAGGCTTTATTAAGAAATCTCAGCATCAGAATATTGACCACAGTCAAAATGACCAGGATCAACATGCCGAATACAAAAGGCCCAAGATGATGAATCATATTATTCTTCTATATCAACAATTATATAAGTATTCAGTTAGTTATTTTGCTTTTCTCATTGTTTTATAACGGCAATTATTGTCATACGTTTCCACAAAATTTAAAAAGAACTTGATTTTCTTGAGAAATGAGGCGTATCTTTCTTCAGAAGATAACATAGACCGTTGGGGGTGGCGCAAAATTATCGCCTGAGATTATACCCCCTAACCTGATCCGGGTAATGCCGGCGTAGGGAAACGGGCCGAATCATATCAGATTCCAAACGTCCACTGTGCCGGTCACGCGCGGCAGGTGGATTTTTTGATAAATGGGAGTCTGGTATGAAAAAGTCTTTGATGATATTAGTATTGGTTCTCTTCGCGGCCGTCTCTGCGCCGTTGGCCATGATAATCGACGGCACTGTGACAGACCGCGAGGGCAATCCAATTGAGGGAGTGAATGTCCTGACTGACATATCATCGTTACACTCCCGCACCGATCAAAACGGTGCTTTCGAACTCAATACCGGAGAGCAGATACCTGAACATGTCACATTCAGCCATGTCAGTTACCAGCCATTCATGATGCAGGTCAAAAGCGGCATGAAGTCAACCGGCTTCAGGATAATGCTCGACCAGGCCGTTTATCCCGGACAAAAAATCAAAGTAACGGCAATGCGTGCCGAAACCGGGCTGACCCCGGTGGCCTTCTCGGACTTTACCGATGAAGATGTCGAGCGCGATTATACTGTAGAAGATTTCCCCATGCTTCTGGAAACGACGCCTAATATGTATGCTTATTCCTACACGGGAGGCACCACCGGAGCATCGGACTACAAAATCCGAGGCTTCGATTCCCAGAGAATCGGGACATACATCAACGGCATTCCTCTGAACGATCCCGAAGATCGCTTTACATATTTCTATGATATGGCCGATTTCGCCGCCGAGGTTGAGGATATTCAGGTGCAGCGCGGGGTGGGCAATTCGCTTTATGGCGATGCCACTTTTGGCGGTTCGATCAACATTGCCTCGGCCGGATTGGAGAGAGTGCGCAAAGTCTCGGTCAGCTCAGGTTACGGGCAGTACTTCTATGATGGCAATCGTATTTCTGATGTACGCAAGCAATCGGTGGAGTTTTCATCCGGCCTGCTGGATGGCCGCTGGTCGCTGGCGGGACGGTATTCCAAATTGTACAGCGGGGGATTCCGCGAGTATGCCTGGTACGACGGTTATGCATACTTTCTTTCGCTGTCGCGACTCGATCCCAATATGACGACGACCATCAATATTTATGGCGGCCCGATGCAGGCGCACCTTGCATTTAACGGAATCGATCGTTATACGGAGGCAGCCAATCGACGCACCAACTGGGATTCCTACGCCAACGAAATCGATGATTTCAATCAGCCGCATTATGAGCTGCATAACACATATAAGCTGGGTGAATATACGACTTTGAAAAATACTTTCTACTATATCCGGGGCAAGGGTTACTATGAGCAGTACAAGTCGGGCCGGGACATCTATGAGTACAATATTCCGGCTTCATCCCTGATTGATGAAAACATTAGCGAAATCGATCTGGTTCGGCAAAAATGGGTGACCAAAAACCAGTACGGCTGGAATCCCAGCCTTGATTGGGATCACACCAATGGCACGGCCATCTTCGGCGGAGCCTTTTACTATTTCGACTCGGAACACTGGGGACAGGTGATATGGGCCGAAAATCTCTCGAACAGTCTTGATCCGCGGCATCGGTACTATGAGTATTTCGGCAAAAAAATGTCGGCCTCGGTGTATGGGCTGGAATACTATTCACTGACCGATAAGATCAAGCTGATGGGCAATCTTCAGTTCCGTTACCTGCGTTATGATTTCGATCAAACCAGGCTGGGGGCTTTGCCCGGTTATCAGTATGGCATCGACTGGGCTTTTGTCTCGCCGCGCACCGGAATCACTTATCTGCCGAGTAAAAACAGCGATATCTATTTCAGTTTTGCAGTGGCCTCGCGTGAACCGGCCGATGTAACCATCTATGATGCTGAAGAAGTCTCGGCCTTCCCCAATCTTATCGTCGAAGATACAAAGGTCAACGGTGACGGTGATACGCTGTACACCTTCGGTGATCCAATCATCAAACCGGAACGTGTTTATGACTTCGAATTGGGCGGCAATATTAAAAACGATCGTTATAAGGCGGGCCTGAACCTGTACTGGATGGAGTTTCGGAACGAAATAATTCCCGAAGGTGATCTTAATGATGACGGTCTGCCCAGACTGGGCAATGCCGAACGCTCGGTGCATGCCGGTATGGAATTCGAGGGAAAGATCGCCATCGATAAACATATTGCATTGTCGGGCAACTTTTCCTACAGCTATAATCGCCTTAAGGAATATATCGTTTACAAGGGCGCTGATAGTACTATTGATTATGCCGGAAATCCCACAGCCGGATTCCCCGATTACATCGGTAACCTTATGATTGATTATGACAAATCGCCATTCAGGCTGACATATCAGCTCAGGGCAATCGGCAAACAGTATGTGGAAAACGGCAAGAATGAAGATCTGGCTATCGGCCGTTTTATGGTCTCGGCTATATCCGGCTCGGTTTCGCTGGGCAATATAGACGGATTCGGCCGGCTGACCCTTTCGGCCCGGGTTGATAACCTGTTCAATGCCAAGTACGAGCAGGCCGGTTATGCCTATGAATGGGATGGGGACTGGTATGGTGAATACTATCCGGCGGCGGAACGGAATTTCTTCGCACAGATAAAGTGGGAATTCGAATAAACGGTACGATGCTTATTGTCTGTAATTGATTACATAATAATAATCGCTTACCTGGTCGCGCTGGTTATAATCGGATTTACGCGCCGTTCCGGCCGAGAAGAATCGGCGGCCGGGTTTATCCTTGGCGGCCGGATGCTGACCCTTCCGGCCTTCGTGGCCACTTTGGTTTCGACCTGGTACGGCGGCATTCTGGGGGTTGGTGAATACTCCTATCGATTCGGCATTTCCAACTGGCTGGTTTTTGGAGTGCCATACTATATCGCAGCTTTGCTTTTTGCCCTTTTCCTGGCCAAGAAAGCCAGAAAGGCCGAGATTCTAACTATCCCCGACCGGCTTGAATCGATCTATGGCCGCGGCACGGCGGTGGTCGGGTCCGCGATACTCTTTCTGATGACGCTGCCCGGTGCATATATCCTGATGCTGGCCGTTCTTATAGAGTTTCTCTTCGGCTGGCCGCTCTGGGTGGGAGCGGTGGTCGGGACTGTATTTTCTCTGTTTTATGTGCATCTGGGCGGTTTTCGATCGGTCGTCCGCACCGATATGCTTCAATTCACCTTGATGTTTCTTGGCTTTATCGTTCTCTTTATTGCTTTGGTTACCCGCTATGGCGGATTGTCTTTTATTGCCGACTCAGTGCCGCACGAGCATCTCACCTGGCATGGCGGCAACAGCGCCGGTTATATTGCGGTCTGGTATGTTATCGCATTAGCAACCTTGATAGAACCGGCTTTCTATCAACGCTGCTATGCCGCCCGCACCGAGCCGATTGCCAAAAAAGGCATTTTGATTTCGATTCTTTTCTGGATAGCCTTCGATTTTCTGACCACCTCTTGCGGTCTGTATGCGCGGGCGCTTCTTCCCGATCTGGCCAACCCGATCAGTTCCTACCCATCGCTGGCCGCCATTGTTCTTCCGACCGGTTTGCTGGGTTTGTTCGCCCTGGCGCTTCTGGCGACGGTCATGTCAACGGTTGATTCCTACTCCTTCCTGGCTGCTTCGACTTTCGGCCGGGATATTATCTGGCGGATGTTCGGGATTCCTGAAAACAAGATTACGCTTTACACCCGGATCGGCCTGTTTTTATCGGCCGGACTGGCGTTGGCGGCAGCTTTATATTTCGAGTCAATTGTGACCATCTGGCATCATTTCGGTTCGGTCGGGACCCCGGCTTTACTGATCCCGCTATTCTCTGCCTTTAACGGAAAATGGAGGATGCCGCCCCAAATCGCCCTTATTTCGGTTATTCTGGCGGGGGGGTTATCGCTGGTGTGGCTGCTTTCGAAAGACTTTGGCATTACCGGCGACTATTGGCTGGGGATTCAGCCTATTTTCCCCGGATTGATTATGTCGATATTATTCTTTCTGTTCGGAAGCAAAAAGGTTGAAAATCCGGCCTGACTGATTTATAATAGTTCGATAGCCTGAACCTCCTCAGAATACACTTCTGAGAAAATTATAAAAATCAACTCCTCGTTGATGGTGGCAATATGATTGATATCGAAAAAATCCAGCAGTTTTTGAAAAATGAAAAACTTGACGGCTGGCTGATGGCCGATTTCCACGCCCGTAACAGTATCGCCGTCGAATTTCTTAGTCTGCCGATGCATCTGACCCGGCGGGCTTTTTATTTTATTCCGAGCGAAGGTAAACCGGTTATGATCGTGCACAATATCGAAAAAGACCGCTTTTTGCACCTTCCCGGAGTCCGGAAATATTTCTCATCATACAAGAGTCTTGAATCATACCTGGCCGAGACGCTGCAGGGTCATAAGAAAATCGCCATGGA
>JBFMFJ010000197.1:0-6778 GCA_040752235.1 Candidatus Zixiibacteriota bacterium
AGCTCTTTCCGGAACCGACCTTGCCGACCAGGGCCACGGTCTGTCCGGCCATGATCTTGAATGACACCGTATCGATCATCCGTCTTTCCGAACCATCGAAAGCGAATGAAACCTTTTCGAAACTGAGTTCCCCTTGAGTCTGACCGTTACAGGATAATGTTCCCTTGTCAGCGACCATGGGAGGAACCTCTTCCAGCTCGATCAACCGATTGATCGACACCGCCGACTGTCGCGATTTCACCAGGAACTGGCCGATGTCGAACATGGGGAAAATCATATAAACGACATAATAAATGAACGCCATCAGTTTTCCCAGCGACAGGTCGGCATTAATGGCCATATATCCGCCCGCCAGCAGAACGATCAGGATGCCGAATTGCCAGATATACATGTACATCGAATCCACGATAGTCGTGGCTTTTATCGCGGAAATTTCCGCCTGCCGGCGTTCATGCACCGCCTTGTCGAACTTGGTTTTCTGGGCCATTTCCCGGACATACGCCTTGACGACCCGGATACCATAAAAACAGGCTTCCATTACATCATTCAGAATGGATATTTTTTTCTGGAGGAAATCGTATCTCTTTTCGAGAAGCGATGAACTCTTGAAAAATATCACAATCAGAATGGGCAGCGGTCCGGCCGACAAAAGCGTCAATCTCGGGTCAATCGAAACCATCATGGTCAAAGCAAAACAAACCATGATGCATGCCTCATAGAACCTGAATATCCCCGAGCATGCGAACCATGACAATTTTTCGGCCACATCGTCGGTCATTCGAGTCACCAGATCGCCGGTCCGGAACTTGTTGAAAAAGTCCGGCCCTTTGTCGGTGATGCCGTTGAAAGCATCCTGCCTGAACAGCCACTCCATCTTGATATTCATCCAGGCCCGGTGCGACTGCACGAAGGTGTACAGGACGCTCGCGGCAAAGCCGATCCATATCAGGGTCAGCATGAATGTGGCTTCGGTCGAGAGTCCCAGCCCCTGGCCATGATTATTCAACCAGACAGCCGCCTCATTATCAGGTACCTTGCCGTTCTTGACATAGTCCACCATAAACTCAATAAGTCTTGGTATGGTGACTTGAAACGCGGCCTGGACCGGTGTCAGGAATATGAGCACCGCCAGAACGTATTTATAATTTCTGTAATATTTCCAGAACCATTTTATTTTATTTAGCATTTGTAACCACCCCATTTCTGCTTTTGAACTGCAAATGGAACAGTTTCGAATAATAGCCGTCTTTCAAAATCAACTCCGTATGTGTTCCGCGCTCGATAATCTCTCCGCGGCGAATCACCAGAATCTCATCGACATCGAGAATGGTCGAGAGCCGGTGCGCAATTACCAGCGAGGTGCGCCCCGCCATCAGTTTATGGAGAGACTCCTGTATCGTTCGCTCCGTTTCCGGGTCGACCGAACTGGTGGCCTCATCGAGAACCAGCACATCCGGATCAACCGCCAGAGCGCGCGCAAAGGACAGTAACTGCCGCTCGCCGCGGCTGAAATTGGCGCCCTTTTCAGAAACCTCGGTCTCGTACCCCTTGGGCAGCCGCTCGATAAATTGATCGGCCTGCACCGTGGATGCGGACGTTATCACGCGCTGCTCTGGAACGCTTTCCGACTCCAGCGAAATGTTCGATTTCACATCGCCGGGAAAGAGGATTATATCCTGGAGCACCAGAGCAAACCTTCGGCGGAGATCATCGCGGCTGATATTGCGGATATCGATACCGTCAACCAGAATCCGCCCCTTCTGAGGGTCATAGAACCTAAGCAGCAGCGATATCACGGTTGATTTGCCGCCGCCGGTGACGCCCGCCAGCGCCACCCTTCGTCCGACCGGAATTTCGAAACTGGCATCCTTAAGCGCCCAGTTATCATCATTATTATATGAAAACCAGACATTTTCGAACCGGATACCGCGCTCGAGTTTTTTCCATTCGACCGGCTTCTCCGGGTCATATATGATCGGTTCGGTCGCGAGCAGTGCAAAAATCCGCTTGGCTCCGGCAATTGCCTTCTGTATGGTGGACAACTGCTCCGAAGCGCGCCAGATCGGGTCGAATGAGCGCCAAATCAATATGATAAACATGCCGATTGTTCCGACCGTAATCACCCCGGCCTGAACCCACTTGACGCCGAAATACAGCGTCAGCGCAATCATCAGGTATTGAAAGAAAAAGACCGTGTTAAAGAACATACAGACGCCGATATTGACGTAAGCATCATCCTTAAACTTCGCTTCGTTGGCCCGATAAACCTGCTCGCGGGCATATTTGCCGCGGTGGAATATCTGGATAATCGACATTCCATGCAGGAATTCGGCCAGCTTCGCGGTGACTTCGGCCATTTTCTTGCGCACTTCCAGAAAGCGGGGAGTGGTGATCTTCTGAAAGATATACATCAGTGTCGCCACCACCGGCACGATTATGATCAATATCGAGGCCAGCCGCCAACTGTAATAGAACATGACACTGTAAATACCTATAACCAGAATCAAATCGCCGATCACCAGCACGACAGTGTTGGTGAACATCATTCGGAGCGATTCGGTATCCGACTCCACGCGCGCCATCAGGCGCCCGACCGGATTCTTGTCGAAGAACGACACATCCAGCGAAAGGATATGATTGAACAGTTTCCGTTTAAGATCGACCATAATATTCTGGCCGATCGTTTCCAGTTTAATTCTCTGTATATATTGCAGCGCCAGGGTCGTCAACTGTATCAGGCCGATCAGGCCGACCGTAATCAGCAGTCCATGGAGATCGCCGTTTTTGATATCAACGTCCATCGCCCGTTTCAGCAGGATAGGCCAGGTGATTGACAGAAGTGTCCCGCCTGTCAGCAGAAACAGGCAAACCAGCAAGCCGCGCTTGTGATTTTTCAGAAGCGGAAGCAGCATGGCGAAAGCTTTACGCGATTTTATCGCTTTTTCTTCCGGCTTTATCTTTTCGTCCTCGTAAAATTCGCCAGTCATGGTAGTACCTTTAAGTTTAACTGTTCATTCGGGTTGCCGCCGGTTCGAACAGGTAACAAAAAACCCGCCGAACCATTTCCGGTGCGGCGGGTTTTCGCAAATTTTGTGACGATTTTCACAATCGAGGTGAACCTCCCCCGCCGCGGGAACAGACATTAAGCCCAATGGCAAAAATGCGCATAAATGTAGATTGAATTTTGCTCATCAAAATGTTGTTCCTTTTTTACGACGAGTTAGTTCATATTATTATCGATTACGATAAAACCTTTCAGTTGTTTCGTCAAAATAAAAAATAATTTTAGCTTGTCAAGAAAAATATTTGTAATAGTCGATTTTTGCGGGAAAATGTGATATAAATTTAACTCCGGGAAAGATGGTAGCTGCATAAGTCCAAAAATTACTGCAATTCCAATAGACTTTCCTTATATTTTGCATTATGAATTATTATCAGAAATCTTAACTAACTGGTTCAGTTTTAAAATTATTGAAGTCCCGATGTTGGGCATTATTTCCGATTGATATGGCACAGAAACGAATTTTATTCATCAGCGGTTCAGTAGGCCTAGGACATGTCACCCGTGATATTGCTATTGCAAGAGAATTGAGACTTATGAACCCCGAGACTGAGATATTATGGCTGGCGGCTCATCCTGCCAATTTGTTTCTGGAGCAAAATGACGAGAAACTGCTTCCTGAAGCAGATCAATTCGTCGATCTCAATTCCATTGCGGAATCAACAGCCGGAGATTATGAAGTAAACCTTGTTACGTATGCTTCACGAGCCAGAGAGAAATGGAATAAGAATGTTGATATCTATAAACGGGTGGTTCATAGAGACAAATTTGATCTTGTTATAGGAGACGAGACCTATGAGATATCATCAGCATTGAAGAAGAACCCGCGTCTAAAAGCGGCGCCTTTTGTCATGATATATGACTTTGTCGGTTTTGACTCAATGAAAACCAGCCTGTTGGAAAAACTGAAGGTGTATATGATGAACCGCCTCTGGTCGGGCGGATTCAAACATGGTTCACCGCCGTATGATTTGGCCCTTTTCGTCGGAGAGCCGGAGGATGTTCCCAATAAGCCATTTGGATTTCTTTTGCCCAACCGCCGGGAATTTGCACAGAAAAGATATAAATTTGTTGGCTACATTCTGCCGTTTGACCCGGCGAATTACATGGATCCGGCCAAAATCCGAATGAGACTTGGATATGGCAAGGAGACATTGATTATATGCGCTATAGGAGGGACGTCCATAGGAAAGGAATTGCTGGAGCTTTGCGGAAATACTTTCCCTTTGATAAAAAGAAAGATTCCGAATGTCCGGATGGTTCTTGTTTGTGGTCCCCGACTGGATATCAAATCCCTGAGGATTCCTGACGGCGTCGAGATTCGTGGTTATGTTCCGAGGCTATATGAACATCTGGCCTCCTGCGACCTGGCTATTGTTCAGAGCGGAGGCACATCGACACTCGAATTGACCGCTCTTCGACGCCCGTTTATTTATTTTCCAATTGAAGGTCACTTTGAGCAGGAGATTCATGTCGCCGGGCGTTTAGCCAGGCACAGGGCAGGTATTCGAATGCATTATTCCGAAACCACGCCCGCCATCCTCGCCGAACAGGCCATTGCTGCCGTTGGCAGATGTGTGAACTATGAATTGATACCCACAAATGGGGCCCAAAAATCGGCGGAACTAATATCTCTGCTTTTGGGCTAGCTGCCATTGTGGATTTATGCATCAAAAGGAGGACAAATGGCTCGAAAAATGTATTTAACAATCTCAGGCATCATTTTTGGCCTGGTGGCATTACTCCACCTGGGGAGGCTGGTTTATGGGTGGGAAGTGCAGTTCGGAGGCTTGACAATACCATTCTGGTTGTCATGGGGTGGTTTCTTCGCGGCGGGAATTCTTTGCATCTGGGCATTTGGGCAATTACGAGTTAGCAAATAGTTGGATTCGATTCTATATCACGCCCCGCGCCTTCAAGCTGTCAATAAATTCCGCGGCCACGTTTTCCAGATTCTTCTTGTAATCGTGGTCTTTATAATCCTGCCAGATTGTCTTGATATAAGGCCCATCCTGGTCGGCGAGTTGGTTTAACCGAGATATGACCACCGAAGTAAATACCTGATGATCATTAATGCTGTTTTCAATACTGATATATTCATACCCGGTTTTCAATGAGTCATTGAATCCATCAATGCACAATTCCACTGAATCGCCTGTCTCGGTTTCAATTTTGAGTATAACATCGTCGGTCAGATTAATGCCGTTAGCATTGAATATGGAATCGACAATTTCCCGCGCTTCATTTTCGGTTACCATACCGGGAGGGATAGGCGGGGGGCCGGCGATGCCAGTACCATTGCAGCCGACACTTTCTATAGCCGCTATTATTATCGCCGCGCCCAGACCGTATTTGATGATATTCTCATGCATCGCAGGCTTCCGGCGATAAAAGTAATATTTCGGATATCTGGCCCGGGCGTATTTCTTTACTTGTTTGTGTGTAAGCATGATAATACTTAAATAAATCCCTCGGATTTTAAGGAATCAATAAATGATTCCACTTTTTGTCTGATTTCCTTTTGATATTCTTCGGTCTTTGAATGCGGATCGATAATTAAAATATTGGGTTTATCAACCATTCTGGGGTCGGAAAGTTCTTCTCTTGCCTTATAATCAATTTCCATAAAGTCATCCGGCCCTATATATTCATAGCCGATTTCAGATTTTTTATCATATCCATCCAGGATAAGATGTCGAATTTCGCCGTTATTAAGAACGAAATCAAATACAACATCTGATTCCACTTCAAGATTTTTGTTTTTGAAAGCGTTATTAATAATTTCTCTGGCTTCATTTTCAGTAACAAAGTCAGAAGCCATAGGCGGAGGCCCCGTAACGCCCACTCTATTCCTTTTCAAACCGCTTTTGGAGGAGCAGTCGAGATCGCATCCTTCGAACAATACCAGAAGCGAAAATGCAATCGGTGAGTACTTTAACACCAAACCCATTTTTCCAGCCGGTTTCTTATAGAAATGCTCTCTGGGATACCTGGCCAGATTGTATTTATTTAGTGTTTTTATTTTGAGCATCTCTCACTCCAGTGGCAATCAGGCAATCCTCTATATATGACGAAACAGCGAATGATTTATCATAAAATTTCCGGCGGAATAATTCAATATTGTTTTTCCAGAGGCGGGAGGCGGTTCGGTCCACAATCGGCATAAGCATCCGCTCATGCTCGCAAATGACAGGCGGGATTTGGTTTAAATGACTGGTGGCTTTCCAGTTGACACAGCCGCAAAAGGTGGCACAGCGGCCGTTAAGAGCGCAGCCCCGGCAAGTTTCCTTTTCCATATAATTCTGCTCGACATAGTATGTCCGTCGTTCCGCATTAAATCCCGAAAAAATATCTCCGATGCAATTGACCTGCTGTTCGGTATCATCGGTTCCGACAAACTGCACACAGGGATAGATGTTACCGGAGGCCGCGATCGCTATTTGCGTATTGGCCAGATCGCACAGGTCGCCTTTGCCGTAGGTTTCTGGGCCCAGGTTTTGATACGCTCATCAAACGGACTGTAATATATTTTGTGCCCCTTTTTCAATTCGCCAAAATAATATTCCGCTATTGCCCTGTACTGCCGCTTCAGCGCCGCAATATCTTTCTTTTTCCAGCCGGCGGAGTAGTCGAGAGTCTGAAGCACATATCTGAATCCATGCTCAAAAAGACTTTTCACGCCTTCCGCAAGATATTGCACTGTCTCCGGCACAATAA
>JBFMFJ010000198.1:0-6717 GCA_040752235.1 Candidatus Zixiibacteriota bacterium
ATCAAGGCAATCCAGGTCGTCTTGTTCTATAATAGTCGGAAGCACCCATAAGGAAATTCAATTATAGCAAAAACCGCCGGGCTCAGCAGCGCCCAGCGGTTTTTTATAGTCCGGGAGGACTAAGGCTTGTTATCGAAAAATTACAAGTGTCAAATCTCTTCGAGATTTGTGTCAATTCTCGGAGAGAATTGACCTACTCTATTTCTCCTTTAGCGCATCGTGCCAACATAGTGCGAGGTCAGCTGACGGGCGCGGATGCGCGGGTCAGTGTAGTCGGGGAGAAGCATCGGCGCCACTTTTTCCGCGGGAATGTTGGCATCAACCACCTCTTTGTTGTACTTGACCACATGATCCAGCGACAGTTTGCCCTCTTTGGCACTGGTCTTGGCATAGATTCCGGCGTTCTTGCCGGCGATACGTCCATAGACCATGATATCCAGAAGCGAGTTGCCCATCAGGCGGTTTTCGCCATGAATTCCGCCGCCCACTTCGCCGGCCACAAACAAGCCGGGGACCTTGGTTTCGCCGGTGTTCTTGAATTCCAGTCCGCCGTTCTGATAGTGCAGAGTGGGGTAGATGAGCATCGGCTCCTTGGAGATGTCGATGCCGAACCGCTTATACAGGATAAATTTGCCGGGGAACTCGCGTTCGACGGTGCCTTCTCCGGAGAGCATGTCGATCATCGGTGAATCGAGCCAGATACCGAGTTTGCCGGTCGGTGTCGGAATGCCTTTAGCCTTGACGACGCATTCCTTGATAATTGAGGCGGCCTCGACATCGCGCGGCTCGCGTTCGTTGACGAATTGGTTGCCTTCGATGTTAACCAGGTTGGCGCCGGACCCCCGGAATTTTTCCGTGATCAGGATCCCCTCGGCCTGTTCGGGAAAAACGATTCCGGTGGGGTGGTACTGCACGGTATGCAGGAAACAGACCGGAACACCCGCCCTGTAACCCATAACAATGCCATCGGCGGTTGCGCCGTAATGGTTCGTGGTCATGAAGCCCTGAATATGAAGGCGCCCCGAACCTCCGGTCGCCATAACAACCGCTTTGGCTTTAATAATCAGGTATTCCTCGGTTTCCATGTTGTACAGTACCGCGCCGGCGCAATGCCCCTGGTCGTTCAGAATGAGTTCCACCGCAGGTGAGAACTCGATGACTTTGATATCGTTGATACGGTTGCGCGCTTCATCGCGCACGGTGCGCATCATCTCGGCGCCGGTAATATCGGCGGCATAGTGCATGCGTTTGCGGCAGGTTCCGCCGCCGTGGATGGTATGCACGGTGCCGTCGGGGAACTTGGAGAAGTTGCAACCCAGCGATTCCAGCCACTTGATGACATCGGGCGCCTCGGTGACAAGTTTCTCGACCAGTTCCGGAGTATTTTTGAAATGCCCGCCGCCCATGACATCGAGATAATGGAAGTACGGCGAGTCCTTGTGTCCTTTGGTAGCAGCCTGGATACCGCCCTCGGCCATCATAGTGTTGGCATCACCGTGGCGCAGTTTGGTGGCGATAATGACTTTCGCTCCCTGTTCCTGGGCCAGCAGAGCGGCCGAAGTGCCGGCGCCGCCGCCGCCGATGACGAGCACATCGGTTTCATAGTCGATTTTGGAAAGATCTATTGCATCCGGGTTGACCCGGCTGTGGGCCTCGAGCATATCGCACATCTCGTGCGCGATTCGATAACCCTTCGAAGGGCCGACGAGCAATTCGCGGCGGCCTTCCTCCTTGAAATCGGGATGATAGTTCAGCATCTCATGACGCTCATCCAGCGAAAGGAAGGGGACCTCTTCGTTGTGCTTTTTGCGTTCGACACGTTCGGCGCGGGTGCTTTCGACGACCTTTATAAGATTTTTTAATTCCTCTGGATACGGCATATCTAACCTCTTTTCATATTCGTTTCATCGACACCGCATATCATAAATATGTGGCGTCTTTGGGGGTCCAGTCCTCGCCGGCGGTGGCGGGTTCCATCTCGCGTCCGGTATAGAGTTTCTTGAGCGTATCTTCATTCGATGCCTTAAGATTATTGAGGGCATCATTGTACCGTCCCGCCTGAATATTGGCCACCATCGTTTTGAGATGTTCGGCTCGCGGCGTCAGATAAGCCCCGTTAAGGCGCCGGGCCAGTTGCGCGATATGGTATTGCGGCAGTTCGCCCATACAGCGGCTGGCACACAGTCCGCACTGAATGCAGTCGAACGAAATTTTCGCCGCCGCTCTGATATCGCCGCGCTTGAGAGCCGCGATATAATCCATCACCTCGACATCCATCGGGCAGACCTTGGAGCAGGCATTGCATGCCACGCAACGGAACAGTTCCTGATACAGCTCGAAGATCTCCTCGGGTTTGCCTTCCAGGTCATGGAAGTTGTAGGTTGCCCGCATGGCCGGATAGAAGGGCAATTGGGTCAGATACATGTCCGGCTCAACCACCGTCTGGCAGGCGAGACCGGTATAAATCTTGTAATCATTCGGTTTGCGATAAACAGTACTGCAGGCGCCGCAGACACCGCCTCGGCAGCCGCAGCCACGGATATACTTGTACCCGGCATACTCCATCGCTTTCATGATGGTAAGTGTCTCGGGCACCTCGTATTTTTTACCCATGATATAAATGGGTATGAGCCTGGCTTCAATCGCAGCCGATTGGGTTTCTTTGTCATCGGTCGTAGTGCTCATGGTCACCTCATTTATCTCACAATTATTATTTTCTCGTTTCAATAGTTAAATCATGCTCTTTGTTTTCAACAGTTCCCTGGCGCTTTCGCGGTTGAGTTCCAGATGCGATGCATCCGCCGGAATTCCCAGCGCCAGCGCCAGAAGTTGCGTGAAGTAGTACACCGGCATATCTTTGGCGCCTTCGTATTTTTCGAACATTTGATCCTGGCGCTTGCCCATGTTGTAATCGCACAGGGGGCAGGTCAGCGCCAGCGCCTCGGCACCATGTTTAACGGCATCGCTGATAATTTCATAGGACACCTGCAGAGCGGCATCGGGCGCGCCGAGCACCTGATAGGCGCCGCAGCATTTGGTCGCCGACGGGAAATCGATCACCTCGGCGCCAAGCGCCGCGATGAATTGGTGGAATACCTGCGGATTATCGGGCCGGTCGAGGGCAACCTCTTTCGGCCGGAGAAGAGTGCAGCCATAGTACGGAGCCACCTTCATGCCAGTCAGAGGTTTGGTGATTTTTGGTTTCAGCTTATCGAAGCCGTAGCTGTCGCGGATGAAATCAAGGAAATGCACCACCTTGACATTGCCTTCGTAATCCGGTTCCTCATCCATGAAATCATTGATGGTTTTGCGTTTCTCGGCATCGTTTTTCATCAGATCGTTGGCCCGTGCCAGAGTGTTATAGCACATCGAGCAAAGTGTAAGGACGGTATCCTCGCCGCGTTCCTGAACGCGGATAAGGTCGCGGACCGGCGCCACCATGTGAATCAGGTCGTCATCGGCAAGCGAAAAGACAGCTCCGCAGCAGTTCCAGCGGGGAAGTTCCTCATATTCGACTCCAAGGGCATCGAGGCAGGCCAGGGCCGATGTCTCGAGATTTTTGGCTTTGGTTTTAAGCGTGCATCCGGGATAATATGCAATCTTCATAGTTCACCTCATGATGTCATTTTGCGGAACCCGGACACCATGGCAATCTGCGGCATGTCGGCCACCTGCTCCGGTTTAAGTTTTTTGGGCTCGATATGGTCGATGTTCTGGCGCAGTTTGATCAGGCGCAGCGCTTCCATAACCTTCGTAATGTCGATCCCGCGCGGGCAGCGCACCATGCAGGTGTGACAGGAGGCGCATACCCAGGGGGTGTTGGCCTCTTCCAGTGCTTTCCTGTTACCGAGCTGCAATAGGGCCATGATCCGGCGGGGGAAGACGGTGATATGATCGGCCATGGGGCATGATCCGGAGCATGTTCCGCACTGGTAACATTGCTGGAAATTCTGACCGCTGATTTCCATTACTTTTTTGCGAAGCTGGTCGTCTGATTCGCGCGTTGATATGAATATTGGCATCAGGACCTCATATCTAACTGGTTATTCTTTCACAAGTCTCGAACCGACGTTTATTTTCATAAAGTGGATAATGTCTATGTCGATAAGCGGCTTCAATTTGTTTTTATTTACCCTTGCTTTCGTGAATATTTTCACAATACACCATTCACGGTCACCATTTAATATACATAGTTTAAGTCAAGAAAACAAGGACTTGGCGAAAAATTTCACAAAATATTTTTTATAAATATTTCGTAAGGCACAATAATTCATATTTTTACGTAAATATTTGAAAAATGCCAAAAATGAAACATTTCGTATCTTTTTCAGCATTGAATTTGACTTTAAGTCAAAATTGTAAAAATCCTTAAAAGGGCTATAAGTTCTTGCCGTTTTATTGATTAGTTTTGAGCGGGAAGTTCGAATGATATTGACTTTTGCCGATGATATAATAAATTGCCGTTCTCGCAGGCTGATTTTTGGAAATTGGTTTATTAAAAATAAAGGTTTTTTGTTATGCGTCTTTATGAATATGAGGGCAAAGGGCTTTTTGCCAAGTCCCGGATTCCGGTTCCTGAGGGGCGTCTGGCAGGTACTCCTGTCGAAGTGGAAGCCATTGCCGCCGAATGGAATAAGCCGGTGGTGCTGAAGTCGCAGGTGCTGACCGGCGGGCGCGGCAAGGCCGGCGGAATTAAAGTCGCCGAGACCGTTGCCGGGGCTAAAGGAACCGCGGAAAAGCTGTTCCAATTGAAAATAAAAGGCTTTCCGGTGGAAAAAATTCTGGTCGAGCCAAAGCTGAATATTGCCAGGGAATTTTATGTCGGGGTGACTATCGACCGGCTCAATTACAAGCTGGTTGTAATTGCCTCGGGTGAGGGCGGCGTGGATATCGAAGAAACCGCAGAAAAGCACCCGGAAAAGATTTATCGCAAATCGTTCGATATCGATCAGAAGCCTTTCAATTTCGATGCTATCGAAATCGCCAAGAGCCTCGGTCTGGATGCCGAGCAGGTCAAAGTTGCGGCGGGTATCATCATGAACCTGTATGATCTTTTTAAAAAGTACGATGCCAAACTGGCGGAAATCAATCCGCTGGTTCTTACCGCCGAAGGCAAACTGATTGCCGCCGACAGCCGGATTTCGCTCGATGATGACGCCGTATTCCGGCATCCCGACCTGGCCGAGATGGGTATAGAGAAACGGCACGAGGAAGGCGAAATGACTCCGCGCGAGCAGCAGGCGACCGAGTGGGGGATTCCGTATCTTGATCTTGACGGCAATATCGGCATGTTTCCGGGTGGAGCCGGGTTCGGTATTATGGGTAACGATTTCATTCATTATTACGGCGGCAAGCCGGCCAATTTTATGGATTCGGGCGGCGGGCCGACCCCGGAGCGTCTGGCCAAAATGCTGGTGCTTCTGGATGAAAATCCGAATGTCAAAGCGATTTTCGGCGCCCGGTTCGGCGGGATATCGCGCTGCGATGATTTCGCCAAGGGTGTTATCATGTTTCTTAAAGAGCACGGATTGTCCAAGCCGATGGTATGCCGGATGACCGGCAACATGTGGCAGGAAGGTGTCCGGCTGTTCGATGAAGCCAAGAAAGAAAGTCCGAAATTATTCGAGCATTTCGAATTTCATGGAATCGAGACGCCGATCGAGGTAATCTCCCGGCGCGCCGTGGAACTGGCGAAAGAAGCGGAAGGGGGCAGGTGATGGCTATACTGGTTGACAAAAATTCGAAAGTGATGGTGCAGGGAATAACCGGCGGAGCCGGGGCGTTCCATACCAAGCGAATGATCGCCTATGGTACAAACATTGTCGGCGGAACCTCGCCTGGCAAAGGCGGACAGCAGGTCGAGGGGAAACCGGTTTTCGATCTCGTATCCGAATGCGTTAAGGCGACCGGCGCCGATACCTCGGTGATCTTTCTCCCGGCCAAATTCGTGATGGAGGCGGCTATCGAGGCGATCCGGGCGGGAATAAAATTCGTGGTGGTCATTCCAGAACATATACCGATTCATGACATGCTTCGCGTTCGCAAGGAAGCGGTGGAGCATGGCGCCACGGTGCTGGGCGGCAATACCGCCGGTATTATCACGCCGGGCGAGGCAAATCTCGGGATTATGCCTGATATCGCCTTTATGGCGGGACGGGTCGGGACGGTCAGCCGCTCCGGCTCGATCACGTACTATATTGCCGATACTCTGACCAGATCAGGTTATGGCGAGACCACTTGTGTCGGTTTGGGCGGCGATCCGATTCTCGGTTCAACTTTCGATGAAATACTGTGGATGTTCGAGAAGGATGATAAGACCAAAGCGGTGGTGATGACCGGTGAGATCGGCGGAGTGTACGAAGAGCGCGCCTGTGATACGATCACGAAGATGAAAACGCCGGTGATAGCGATGATCGGCGGGATATTTGCACCTCCGGGCAAACGGATGGGGCATGCCGGCGCGATTGTCGAAGGCAAGATGGGTACTGCCAAAGAGAAACTGGACAAATTAGCCGCGGCGGGGGCACATCCCGCGAAAACCTTCAAAGACATCCCGGAGATACTGAAGAAGCTGGGGGTGTAGAAAATGCTGTCAGGTCACGTCCCGCGATTGGCATCGCACCCTTCAAGATTCAGGGCCCTTGGAAGGACTTGACAGGAAATTATGTAGGGGCGCACTCATGTGTGCGCATTGATGAGTTTTATTCGTGATCGGTC
>JBFMFJ010000199.1:0-6693 GCA_040752235.1 Candidatus Zixiibacteriota bacterium
GATCGCTTCGACCAATTGTAACGATATATTACATAGCAAAGATATCGATGCCGTCGTTATTGCCACTCCGGTATCGACACATTTCCCTCTTGGCATGGAAGCGCTTGAAAACGGCAAGCACCTCCTGATGGAGAAACCGATGACTGCGACGACCGAGCAGGCGGAAGTTCTCATTGAAACGGCTGAGAGAAAAAAACTGACACTGATGGTGGACCACACGTTTATTTACACCGCCGCTGTTATGAAGATAAAGGAAATCGTTTCTTCCGGCGAGTTGGGGGAGATTTATTATTTTGATTCGGTCCGGGTCAATCTGGGATTGTTCCAGAGCGATGTCAACGTGGTCTGGGACCTGGCGCCGCATGATGTCTCCATAATGGATCATCTTCTGGAGCAAACCCCGCACTCGATCTCCGCCACCGGCGTGGCGCATTTCGACAACGGTATAGAAAATATGGCGTACATCTCTGTCATGTATGATTCAGGTTTAATCGGGCATGTGCACGTCAACTGGCTGGCGCCGGTAAAAATCCGGAAAACGCTTATATGCGGCTCAAAGAAGATGATTGTATACGATGACGTCGAGCCGTCGGAAAAGGTCAAGGTTTACAATAAAGGGGTTGATTATATCAAAAAGCGGGAAGAGGCCTATGACATCCTTGTCCAGTACCGTACCGGCGATATGCTTGCCCCAAAACTCGATCTGGTGGAGGCGCTGACACTGGTATCACAGGAATTTTATGATGCTATCAATGAGAACCGCAAGCCATTGACCGATGGCATGACCGGATTACGTGTGGTCAGGATTCTGGAAGCGGCCAATACATCGCTGAAACATGGTGGAAAGGTAATAAAGCTGTGAAGAATGTCAGGATAATCGGCGATGTCAAAATATATGACAATGTCACAATCGGTGAGGATTCGGTCATCTACGGCCCGGCCATTCTCGGCCAGCCGCCGCGCGGCAAAGAGGCGGGAGCGCTGGAACTGAGCATCGGAAAGAACAGCGTCATCAGGCCGTTTACGACCATTTATGCCGGTAATAAAATTGGCGACTTTTTCCAAACCGGGCAGGGAACATCCATCCGGGAAAATAACATAATCGGCAACAATATCTCGGTCGGCACCAACGCCGTTCTGGAATTCGAAAATAAAATCGGCAATGACTGCCGTATTCATTCAGGCTGTTTTTTGGAGATGGTGACACTGGCGAATTATGTTTTCATCGGACCCAATACGGTTTTTACCGATGACCCGCACCCGATGAACTGCCCCAGATACAAAGAATGCGGCGGAGGAGCTGTGGTCGGCGATCTTGTAAAAATCGGCGCCAATTGCACTTTCCTGCCGGCCGTGAAAATCGGGCGGGGCGCCCTGATCGGAGCCGGTTCGGTGATTGTCAATGACATTCCGGAAATGATGGTAGCGGCGGGCAATCCGGCCAAAGTGATAAAACCGGTCGCTGACTTGAAATGCCGCATTAATGCCTATGAACGGCCTTATGTCTGGTGGCCGTATATTGATCAGGAAGATAACCGCTGATGCCGAACTCGGAGATTCTGGTCGCCTTCTTTTCCTTCAATGAGGGCGAAAAACTGAAAAACCTGATCCACAGTTTCCCCGAAAACAGACCCTATGATTTGCTTTTTGTCGATGATGGCTCGAATGACGGCAGCGCGGATTATATCAAGGCGCGGGGTTATGAGTTAATAAGGCATGAGAAAAACATCGGAATAGGCTACGGCATCCGCGAAGCGATTCAATATGGCCGGCAGCATGCGTACCGTATCATTGTCATAATGGCCGCCAACGGCAAAATGCAGACATCCGAAATTAAAAGACTGACGACACCCCTTATAAATGACCGTTGTGATTATGTCCAGGGATCGCGCTATCTGCCTGGCGGGCAGTCGGCCAATCTTCCCCTTTTCAGAAAGATCATGATACGACTGTTCACTTTCATTGCCTATATATTGACCGGTTACAGGGGCACCGATGTTACCTGTGGATTTCGTGCCTATAAACTGTCGCTGTTTGACGACAGGCGGTTCAATATCGATCAGGAGTGGCTGAATAAATACGAGATGGAATATTACATTCATTTCCACGTAATACGCGGCGGTTACCGGCTTTTAGAAGTTCCGGTATCCATGATATATCCAAGTGAGAAACGCAATTACAGCAAGATTAAGCCTTTTATCGGTTGGTGGTCGATGGTCAAGCCGTGGGTATATCTCATCCTCAGAATTCGAAAATAAATAAAACGTTCCACTTCAAAAATCGTATAAATAGATGCAGGGAGAGAGAGCAGCATTTCCTGTAATTTGCCGTCATATGATATCGGGGGATAATAATTGACGGCGCATGTATCCCGGCCCATGGATGGGCCGGGCTTTTTATTTGGAACAGAAATTCGCCGATTTTTGTTATAGTGGATACATCATATCCACACTTGTAACAAAAGGGGGCATTTATGCTCTTTTCAAGCCTCAGAAAGTATTATCTGCCGGCATCACTGTTAATTTTTGCCATGTTTTTTATATCATGTTCATCTGACAGCTATGATGCCGGGACGCCGACGGGATCGGGAAACAACAATAATCCCGACCCCGTAACGACCAACAAAGTGACTATGAGCGGATCAGCCTTCAGTCCGGCCGCAATTACGGTCAAGGCGGGGACCACCGTCACCTGGACGAATAATGAAAATGTGCGGCATACCGTCACCAGCAGCAATGGTGCTTTTACGTCATCGGGAGATTTATTCCTGGACGACTCTTATTCCTATACGTTTTCTGCAGTCGGCACATACCCCTATTTTTGTTCCGTTCATCCCAGCATGACCGGAAGCGTAACGGTGATTCCTTAATTTTCAAACTTGACATTAGTATTTGACAGGCCTATTTTCTTCTCTTAGAAAATAGGCCTTAATTTATGTTTAGAAATATCTTAAAAATATTCGCTATCCTTGTGCTGATCGGTATACTGATCGGGATTTCGGTTATTAAATCGAAAATTTCGGCAAAGAAATCAAACGAGAAAATGGAATCGATCAAGGAAGAATATTTCAGGACTCATGACAGCCTGCTCCTGGAAAAACTTGATGATACGACGCGGGTATATGTCGATTCAATCCGGAATCTTGAAATATTCTACTCCTCGCGGATTGACAGTCTGAATAAATATTATGCCGAGCGTGAAAGCCTGCTGACGGTTGAGATTGAAAAAGAAAAAAATAAAAATATTACGAATGCAAAAACATCAACTAATGATACGCCGGCTAAAGATACACTCTCACCGAAAGTAAAGGCCGACTATGAGGGCCTTGTCAAGCGTCTGCCGGGCGATTTAACTGCTTATGAGAGAAGAGTTTCAATCGATGAAATTGTGATTGAGTTATCTCAGCAATACAAAATCTCTCCGGAAAAGGTTAGAAAAATAGTCGGGTTGGACTGATTGGAATAATTGAATTCTTCGTATTTTTAATAGAGAATTAATGTAAAAAGCCTTGACATTGATTCAACAAATACTATTTTTAGACATAAATAGTCTACATCCTTAACCGCCATTTACCTGTTTATTTGCGAAGCACCTTGTAAGAATAAGGTCTTATCGTCATACTACTTAAGGAGGTGATAAAAGGCTAATTCTGAGTACCCCCAAATAGCCCTTCATTGTTAATGATTGTAAAACCTAACGGCTAAGTGGGAGAAACACGATGCCCCCGAGAAAAGAAGCAGAAGAGTTTGCCGCAGTAGGCGTAAAAGACTGCTGGCATCCTTATGGTTTGCAGGGTCTGAGCCCTGACAAATTCGTCAAAGTAGTCACCAGGATTTTGGCGGGAAAGTTTGAGCTGCTTGACCTGAAATGGGATAGAGGCATAAAAGTAATGCGGGCGGATTAGTACGGCAACCAATCATCCACAGAACACAAAAGAAGAATAGGCGAAAAAAATTTGACGATTGCGGCCGGTAAAAGCCGGCCGCTTTTTTTATATAAATTTATTGACAATTTGTAACATAATAAAGATATTCGAGCGATTTGCAGCGAACCATTAATTGGTTGGATTGTAATAGATTATATGCTAATAAGGATAAGACAGGCAGTAATAATAACTTTGTTCGCGACGGTCCTGGCAATTATCGTCAATATCGCTTCCGGCAGCCGGATTCCATTTGTCGGCGACTGGCCGTCGATCTCAGGTTCCGACAGCGTTGCCGTGCCGCCATCGGCCGCGGAGGGAGATCCGCCGTTTGTGTCGCTGGACGAGGCGGCCGCGCGATATCAATCGCCGGGGACCCTTTTTATCGATGCCCGCGATACTGAGGATTATGCCGTCGCCCATATTCGCAACGCCATTAATATACCCTACGACTATATCGATGATTTTCGCGACCAGCTGATGAGTATTCCCCTCAAGCAGGAACTGGTCATTTATTGTTCCGGAACCGAATGCGAGTTATCACTTTTTCTTGGGCGCGAGATGCAGGATATCGGATATCAAAAGATATTTATTTTTTACGGCGGCTGGAGGGAGTGGGAGAGAGCCGGGCTGCCGATGGATAAGGGGATCTGAGTTGAGCGGGAAAGATAAATTTTTACATAATGACTATCTGGGATTGATTGTCCGGCTTTTTATCGGCATTGTTTTTATTTATGCATCCATTGACAAAATTGTCGCGCCGGCTCAATTTGCCCGAATCATTTACAATTATCATATATTACCGGGCAATCTTATCAATCTCCTGGCCATAGTATTACCCTGGATCGAAATTATCTGCGGAATCCTGCTGATCGCCGGAATTTATAAAGAAGGCAGCATTCTTATAATAAATGCCATGGTGCTGGTTTTTATCATAGCCATCAGCATAAATTTATATCGCGGTATTAATCTGGAATGCGGTTGTTTTTCGGTCAGTTCCAAGGCGAAGGAAAGCGCTGTCGAACTGCTGCTGCGTGATATCGGCTTATTGATACTCTGTATATATGCCTGGTTCAATCGATCCCGGCGCTTTGACCTTGTCAAATCCAAAGCCTAATCAGTTATAATCCTTGGCGTAATCATAATAGTCAAATCGGTTTTGGTCGTCTGCACCGATTTGTGTTTAAAAATCCCGCCGATAATCGGTATGGAGCCAAGAAGGAAAACTTTCTGCTCGTTTTCGATTCGGTCCTCTTTAAATAATCCGCCCAGCACGGCGGTTTCTTCATTACCGACGGTAATTCGAGTATGCATCGAGCGTTCCGATGTTATCGGCTTTTGGTTATCCGCCGGTCCGGAGTAGCCGATAATTTCGGCCACGGTCGGGTTTACATCGAGAATGATCTGATTATCATCGGTAATATGGGGAGTGACATACAGTGTGATACCAATCTCTTCATCCTGGAAAGTCACGATATCCTGGACGGCGCCGCCCTCGCTGAAACGATTGATGGTCTGAATCGGCACCACCGTGGCGACCTTTATCTCGGCCGGATGATTGTTGAGCGTGGTTATTTTGGGATCGGAAACCAGCTTCGAATTGCCGCTCTGCTCGAGAAATTCAAGAACCAGACCTAGTTCATTGACGGACAGTTTGCCCCACTCCCATTTGCCGTCGGGAAGGTCAATCTGCCCGACCGCTTCCTCGACAGTACCGGAAGTTGTCGTACCGGACACACTGGTCGATATGCCGTGGCCACGGGCGGTCAAGCTGGTCGGCCATTTAAAACCGGTCTGGAGGTCGTTGTCGAGCATGGTTTCGACAATCCTGACCTCGATGGCTACCTGCGGTTCCGGCTTGTCGGCTTTCCTGATGAAGTCAGCCGCCAGACGGACGGCATCGGGGATATCGATTATGACAATCTGTGTCGGCATCGGGGTTCCGGTTCGCGAACCCTTGTATTGAGGATCAGTTACGATATTCACTTTACCTCTTGGAGAAAGAAGACCTTCGACCGCATTGACTGCCGCCGCGGGAGTGATATAGTTGAGCGAGACGATTTCAACGACAAGCTCGCCCTGGGCTGGCATATCGGCCGGTTTGACGACAATGATATTGCCGGTGATATAATAATTGTATCCATTGGAAGCCAGGATAGCACGGAGAGCATTCTCGAGATCGACGTTGTCGAGTTTAATGGAAATATTACCTTCGATCAGGCCCGATTGAACGAGATTAAGATTATATTGTTGCGCCATCATGTTCAGCACAGTGGAAATCGGGACGTCATCGAATTGAAGAGAGATATTGACGTTCAGATCCGGTGAGCCTGGATACGCGGAGACATGCAGTGCGATAATCATCAAGGCCAAAATTAAGATGCGAAATTTCATGACTTTTCCTTTGCGATGGTCAGGGTAAATTGGAGTCCGTCCTTATCAAGGATGACCGATTCCTTTTCAATTTGTACTACCCTGGCTCCATTTATTATATCGCCGTCACGGACGATTTTTTTATTGATAATTGCCGATGGGCTGTTGATATCGTAGAGAATTCCGCCCAGAGTCCAGACCGGACTGTTTGCCGTGGCAACATGCGGTTTGGCTTGTTCCTGGCCGTGATAGAAGGGGTCGCGCCCCCATTCGAGAGCCGTGTATTTTTCAATATCTATGTTTTCCGGTTTTATTTCAGTACGGGCCGATTCTATTTTTGCCACTGGCCGCGATGAATTCGCCGGAATATCAGATTTCCCGCCTATAAAATCATAAAT
>JBFMFJ010000200.1:0-6665 GCA_040752235.1 Candidatus Zixiibacteriota bacterium
GACCACCGATTTTGCCAGCGATGTGACCATTGAAATCTCGAACATCGACGGCGTTGTTGTCCGGACTCTGTCGCAGGAGGATGTCGCGGCGGGAAGCAACTCGATTGTCTGGGATGGAAAAGACTCGGACGGCAACCGTCTTGAGGCGGGATATTATACGATTTCGATTACCGCCACCGACGCCAACGGCGACACGTTCGCACCTTCGACGTATGTCGAGGGACGTGTGACCGCCGTTTATTACCGCGATGGTTCTGCCTATTTGAAAGTGAACGGCCTCGAAATCGCACTCTCAGAAGTAACGTCGATCAAGGAAGTATCGACCGAGGATGAGGGGTAAAGTATGAAAATCACCGATTTCAATCGTGAAGTAAAACTGCTGGAAATTGTCAATAAAAGCAATGAAGTGCAGACTGCCGGCACCGATAAAAAGGTCGGGACATTCAAGGAGACTTTCTCACAGGAACTGGCTAAAGCCAATGATATCAAGTTCTCCAGGCATGCGCAGCAGAGAATGTATTCGCGCGGAATTGAGCTGTCGGATGAAAAGCTGACACAGCTCTCCGAAGCGATCGACAAAGCGGCGGTCAAGGGATCGAAAGACACTTTGATTCTCGATGAAGACGCCGCGTACGTGGCATCGATACCGACCCGGACCATAATTTCGGCATTCAGCCGGGCCAATCTGCAGGAGGGAGTTTTCACTTCCATCGATTCGGCGGTGATTCTTTAAGGTAGAGAAATGAAAAATAATATAAACAATTATCAGGGCTGGACCCCGTATCGAGACGGGGAGGCCTTGCCTTCAGGTAAGGAGGATGTAAAGGTATGATGGCATCATTGTTTGCCGGGGTTTCGGGATTAAGAAACCACCAGGTCAAGATGAATGTGATCGGCAATAATATTGCCAACGTCAACACAATCGGTTTTAAGTGCGGTCGTGTTACATTCCGTGAGGCGCTGGTACAGACGTACAAAGGCGCCGGGCGGCCGTCGGAAATATCGGGCGGCACCAACCCGGTCCAGCTTGGACTGGGTATGACCGTTTCCACGATCGATAATGTTTTCCAACAGGGCGGTCTGGAGACAACCGGGCAGATTACCGACCTGGCGATACAGGGATCGGGATTTTTCGTTCTGTCCAATAATACCGGCCAGTATTTCACCAGGGCGGGCGCTTTTGGTTTTGATGCCAATTCCAATCTGGTCGATCCGGCCACCGGGCTTTTTGTGCAGGGTCGTATGGCGGATGCTGAAGGCAATATTCCGTCGACGGCGACGATCGGCAATATCACCATGCCGTTCGGACAGCAGGATCCGGCGCAGCCGACGACATTGATTACACTTGGAAACAACCTGAACTCCGTAGCCACGGAATCCAACGCCCATTTGATTTCCGCGGGGGCCACCGGTATCACGACAGTCTCGAATACCCCCACAGTTGACGGGGCGGGCGGCGTGCATACGCTGACCATCGTGGGCAACCAGGCAACCAATTCAACCTGGGCCGGAACCAATGTCGCCAATAACGGCAGCGGCGTCCCCGGAACGATATTGTCGGGCAATATGACCCTGGCCAGTCTGGGAGTTACCGATGTGACCGGCTTTACTATCTCGAGGGATAATGGCACATTAGTTGAAATAGTTTCCATTCCATCGGCCAACTCGACAGTCAATGACCTTATTAACGCCATTAACCAGATCAGCGGTATTGAAGCCGAACTGGTCGGCGGCGAAATACAACTGACGCGCACCAAGGCGGGTGCCGGCACAGATTATAACATCGAGTTGTCGGTGTCACAGGTCACGGTCGACCCGATGGGCCTCAATACCAGCGGCAATATCGTCGGCGTGGTGTTCGGCGTTCCGGACGGAATGACCCAGCTTATCAACAGCGGTAGTGATCATACTTTTGTCTGTACCGATGTTTTCGATCCGACCAGCGGCAACATTCAGCCGCCGTTGAATCTGGATATCATAGTTGACGAGAACACCGGGCTTGCCATGGGCATTGACGGCCTCGGCGGCGGCGGTGTAGAAATAGAGGCGCTCAACGGTATCAGTGCCGGTACGGCGACAATCGAAACCGATGATACGACTCATGCCATGTCGACAACGGTTTATGATTCGCAGGGCGGCAAGCACACCCTGACAATCGAATTCCTCAAGTCCGTTGAAAAGAATGAATGGACCTGGTCGGCATCGTTCCTCGGCAATGAAATCATCACCGGCGGCGGAAGCGGCACGATCGAGTTCAATCCCGATGGTTCGCTGTTTTCGTTCGAATACATCGGCGGTGCCACGTCATTGACCTTTGACCCGAACAACGGTGCGGATACGGTTGAAATCGAAATCGATGCCGGATCACCCGGCCAGTATGACGGTTTAACCGGTTTTGCTTCGGCGCATACCGCGTCGGTGCTTAATCAGAACGGTCATGGGCTGGGGATTCTGGACAAGATATCTTTTGACCAGGCCGGAAACATCTTTGGTATTTTCACCAATGGTGTCAGCCGCGTTCTGGCACAGATTGTCCTGGCCGATTTCAACAACCAGGCCGGTTTGATAAAAGCGGGCGAATCGCTCTATCAGACTTCGGCCAACTCGGGCGAGCCGATTATCGGTGTCGCCGGGGAAACGATATCGGGCACGATTTCATCGGGTGCTCTTGAGGCCTCATCAGTTGATATCGCCTCCGAGTTCACCAACATGATTACGGCCCAGAGAGGTTACCAGGCCAACGCCCGTATTATCACGACCTCGGACCAGATGCTTGAAGAGCTGGTCAATTTGAAGAGATAATGATTGGATTGTAAATGATACGTCTGACGAAATTGAATGATCAGAAAATTGTCATCAACGATGACCTGATCGAATTTATCGAGTCAACTCCCGATACCATAATCAGCCTGACCAACGGCAAAAAGATTATGGTTCGGGAGACACCCGATGAGATCATAGAAAGAGTGGCCGCATTTCGCAGAATGGCCTCCAGTATCGAGTGGAGAGCGGGAGGCGGCGTGAAACAGGAAGAAAGGGGAGATTGCTAGATGCCTATTGATGACAGGTTAAATCCCGACGACACCGCGCTCGCTGATGGAGAGGACCAGGTCGGGCAATCAAGAAAGAAAAAGCCATGGTTGATTTACCTCGTCGTGGTTGCCGTCATGGCGGCCGGGGGGTATTTCATCGGAACGAAATTCTTGAAGTCATCCGAGCCTGTTTCCACAGAAGAAAAGAGTGACGAAAAGAAAGATGATGAAAAGAAGAATAATGCCGCGACCGAGATGTTCATGATGGAAGATATTATCGTAAATCCGTCGGGAACAGGCGGCACCAGGTTTCTTTCGGTTTCGATCGGCTTTGAACTTGGTTCGCGTGAGGCAGTCCTACAATTCGAAAAGCGGGAACCGGTCATAAAAGACGCTTTGATTACGATTCTCGGATCGAAAACCATCGAACAGCTTTCTGACTCCAGGGAAAAGGAAATCACCCGATACCAGATCAAAAAACGGGTGGAGCAGTTGATGCAGACGAAGGAACTTTCGGCGGTGTATTTCACGGACTTTATTCTGCAGTAACATGGCGGGAGTAGTGAATTGGCGAAGATATTGACACAGGATGAAATCGATGCGCTGTTGACGACGGTATCGTCGTCGCAGGCTCAGCCGGGCATGACACCGGTGATTAATGACGGAACCACCCAAACCGTTCATACATATGACTTCAAGCATCCGAACCGGGTTTCGAAAGATCAGTTGCGGACGCTCGAGAATATGCATGATAACTTTGCCGGGCATGTCAGTTCCACGCTGTCGGCGATGTTCCGGACCATGGTGGATGTCGATCTGGTCTCGGTCGATCAGATCAACTATTCGGAATATATCATGTCGCTGGTGACACCGTCCTGTACATATACTTTTTCGGCGCATCCTCTGGAAGGATTGTGCATGATCGATTTCAATCCGTCGCTGGCTTTCGCGTTTATCGACCGGATTTTCGGCGGCGGCGAAAAAATGCTCGAGATCGAGCGTGAATTGACCGGAATCGAGAAAGCGGTCCTGACCAAAGTAACCAAGAAGCTTTATCAGGATCTCGAAAAATCCTGGAACAATATCGCCCCGATTGTGATCGAAGAGAAGTCGCTCGAGACAAATCCGCAGTTTATCCAGATTGTACCATCCGGCGAAACGGTTATTGTTGTTTCGCTTCAGCTGAAGCTTTTCAAAGCAACCGGCCTGTTGACGATATGCTACCCGTATGTGTCGCTCGAACCGGTAATTGCAAGATTGTCGGCCCAGAACTGGATCGACGCCACCAAGAAAAGAACGGTTGAGGCGGCAACTGAGGTAAACAGAGAAAACCTGCAGGAGATAAAAGTGGACATTTCAGTTCTGCTGGCACGGACACACCTGAAAATGCGGGATTTCCTCAATTTGAAGGTTGGGGATATCATTGCCAGTGATACCAAGATAAGCGAACCGGCCGAACTGCTTGTAAATAATCGAAAGAAATTTTATTGCCAATCCGGACTGCTTGGAAAGCGCCGGGCCGGCCAGGTCACCGAAGTCTATCCGGTAATTATAAAGGAGTTGTAAGACATGGATGATAAGAACGGGATTGAGCTGCCCATGAACGGGAGCACATCGGAAGATGCTTCCGGCGGCAAAGGGGTCCCGCCCGAAGATATGGCGGATGCCGCCGGCGATCCGGATGCCGAATCTGCGGCGCCGGACCAGAATTCCGCAGAGAATGAACCCAGCGGCATGCCGGAAGAATTGCGCGAGGATAATGAACAGGATGCGGCTGACCTGTTAAGCTCCGATGATGTCGAAGCAGCCATGAGAAGAGCTGTCGAAGAAGAGCTGACGCTCAATGGTTTTGATTCCGGCCAGGAGCAGCCGGTAATCAAGCAGGCCGACTTTCAACAGTTGTCCTCTTCCGCCGAAAAGCACGAAACGCGCAATATCGAACTGTTGATGGATGTCGAATTGCCGGTTTCGATCGAACTCGGACGCACCAGAATGAATATCTCTGATATTCTTTCGCTGGGGCCGGGATCGATTGTTGAGCTAGACAAACTGGTCGGCGAGCCGGTCGATCTGCTGGTTAACCAGAAGAAGGTTGCCCGAGGCGAGGTCGTCGTTGTCGAAGAAAATTTCGGTCTGCGAATCACGCAGTTGATTTCGCCGGAAGAAAGGCTGAAGAATTTACAATGAGCCGCAGGAACAAAAAGATTCTGCTGATTATATTTATTATAATCATTGTCTCATCGGCCCTGCTGATTTCCAAATTCGGCAATGTCTCGGCTAACGATGTCCTGAATGCCAACGGTGCTGATGTCGCAGCCGCCAATACGAAGCATGCCACCGCTCTGGACGAGTCGGTCTTTTGGTCCATGGCCAAACTGATGGCTGCGCTGATCGCGGTCGTGGCCGGGATTTACGGCTTTCTCTATATACTGCGGCGGATGATGGGGGGCAAGCTCTCGAGCAACAAGCAGAATAATATTATCGAGGTTTTGGAAACGACCTATGTCGCGCAGAAGAAGTCGGTATCATTGATCCGATTCGCCGACCGAGCCGTGCTGATCGGTGTAGCCGATTCGGGTATCAATGTTCTGGCCGAACTGGATAAGGCGCAGACCTCGAAAATTCTCGCCGAATATGCGGTGGAAAAACCGACGGCGGGATTCGCGGGCATCATGAAAGATGCCAAAGAGAGACTGTTGAATCTTAACATTGGAAAGTTAAAATCTCTTCAGTCTGTCGATGATGGAAAAAGGCCGCAAGCGGCCCTGTGATTATTTCCGGCAGGACGCCGGATAAATAGGATTTTAGTTAGTTCATAGGATTGAAATGAAAGGCATATTACGTCTTGCCGTCTGTCTGATACTGGCGGTAATCATAACAGCCGGCGCCGCTCAGGCGCAGGCAATTCCCAAAGTCTCGGTTGAAGTGGGGCAGTCGGACAGTCCCAAAGATCTTTCTGCAACGCTGCAAATTGTACTATTATTGACCGTCCTGACACTGGCGCCGTCGATTATCCTGATGATGACCTCGTTCGTGCGAATCGTGGTCGTACTGGGATTTCTGCGGCAGGCGATTGGTACCCAGCAATTGCCGCCCAATCAGCTATTGATCGGGCTGGCGCTCATACTGACATTCTTCATTGTCAGCCCCATGGCCAATCAGGCTTATCAGGATGGTTTGAAACCGTACCTTGATGAACAAATCAGCAGGGAAGAGGCTTTCGATAAGGGAATGGCGCCGTTCCGCCAGTTTATGCTGGAGCAGACGCGCGAAAAAGACCTGGCTTTGTTTATTGATATGGCCGGGATGGAACCGCCGGAAAAACCGGAGGATGTCCCGCTTCATGTTCTAATCCCCGGATTTGTTATATCGGAACTGCGAATAGCCTTTCAGATTGCCTTTTTGATATTCGTGCCGTTTCTGATTATCGATATGATCGTCTCCTCGGTGCTGATGTCGATGGGCATGATGATGTTGCCGCCGATTATCGTGGCTTTGCCGTTCAAGATATTATTGTTCGTTCTGGTTGACGGCTGGTATTTGCTGGTTAAATCACTGGTAGGATCATTTTATTGAGGGGTAATGAGTTATGACACAGGAAATGGTTGTCTCAATAGGTCGTGATGCCGTAAT